>JBBRGD010000019.1:0-12737 GCA_038241065.1 Flavobacteriales bacterium | reverse complement strand
TGAAATAGAAGCCGGATACATTGTAAACCCGGTCACAAACCTTAAATTATTCAGCAGTTTGATTTACCGGAATTTTGATCCGGAAGTAAATACATCTCAAAATTTTGAAAATAATACCGTTTGGTTAAATATTGGCCTGCGCACCGATATTTTTAATTGGTATTTTGATTATTAGAATGTTGGAACTTGATAAGTCCATAAAATTCAAAGTAACTAAATTGCCTAAAGAAAAGTAATCCTCAATTTTACAGGTGATTCAGGAAATTTTTTTCTTTATTTTTTCAAGGTTTTATGTAGGAATATATTTAAATTTTCGGTAAAAAATCATTTTGGGCTAAAATTCAATCATTTTCATATTTTTGATTCGTAAAATTTAACTAATTGGCCCTCTTGTGAAAACCTAATTATGGAGTATCTTCGCGCCAATAAAACAACTGCTTTTTTGAGTAATACACAAATACATATTCCTTCAGTTTCAATCCTTTCAGATTTTAAAGAGATTACCAAAATGCGTTTGGCTATAAGCGTGGTTTTTTCGTCGGTGGCCGGTTATTTTCTTGGAGCCGAAACTATAGATTTTGTGACTGTATTATTGCTTGCTATTGGGGGTTATTTTATGGTAGGAGCTTCCAACGCTTACAATCAAATAA
This sequence comes from Flavobacteriales bacterium, assembly GCA_038241065.1. Taxonomy (GTDB): domain Bacteria; phylum Bacteroidota; class Bacteroidia; order Flavobacteriales; family Flavobacteriaceae; genus Gillisia. The sequence goes on along the minus strand of JBBRGD010000019.1, from coordinate 12,087 downwards.
TTGAGCGCGATCTGGATGTCCTGATGCACCGTACAATGAACCGGCCCATTCCTGCCAAAAGAATGTCGGTCAATATCGCATTTATTATTGCCAGTACATTTACCCTGTTAGGCTTGATTGTATTATATATAATTAATCCAAAAACCGCCATGTTTGGCGCTATAAGTATTTTTATATACGTAAGTATTTACACCCCTTTAAAAACCAGAACACCACTTTCTGTTTTTGTTGGGGCATTTCCCGGAGCTATTCCTTTTATGTTGGGATGGGTAGCCGCCACAAATCAGTTTAGTATTGAAGCTGGGACTTTGTTCATGATCCAGTTCTTTTGGCAATTTCCGCATTTTTGGTCGATTGGATGGTGGTTGTACGACGATTATAAAAGAGGTGGTTTTTTTATGTTACCCACAGGTAAGCGGGATAAAGGTACAGCTGTACAGGTTGTTCTTTATACAATTTGGACCATAATGGTATCCCTTATTCCCGTATTTGGGGTGACGGGAAAACTATATTTAACTCCCGTTTCAGGGGTTATTATTTTGATTCTTGGGTTAGGAATGTTGTATTATGCCCTTCAATTGTATAAGAACAAGGATGCGCTGTCAGCAAAAAAATTGATGTTTGCAAGTGTTTCATATATCACTTTGCTACAAATAGTATATGTTTTAGATAAATTTATAAGACAATGGATTTAACAGAAGGAACAAGAGATCAAAAAATAGAACGGGCCAAAAAAATGATGCTTTGGTTTGGTATGGCAAGTATGATAATGATGTTTGCCGGATTGACCAGCGCGTATGTTGTAAGTAAAAACCGTCCGGATTGGGGTGCCAATTTTCAACTTCCCGATGCAATGTATTGGAGCACACTGGTAATTGTTTTGAGCAGTATGACCTTATTACTGGCAAAAAGGAGCGTTTCGGCAAATAAAAGAACCAATGCAACTGCCTCTTTAATAGCTACCTTATTGCTGGGAATTACATTTATGGTTTTACAATTTGAGAGTTTTTCTGAAATAATCAAGGCTGGATATTACTTTACAGGAAGCGAAAGCAATATTACCACTTCCTTTATTTATGTCGTTGTTTTAGCTCACCTGGCCCACCTGGCAGCGGGTTTAATCGTGCTTCTGGTAGTAATTTACAATCATTTTAAACAACGATATCATCCCGGCCAAATGCTAGGGATGGAGCTTGGTTCTATGTTTTGGCATTTTCTGGATATTCTTTGGGTTTACCTGTTTTTATTTTTATATTTCTTTAGATAATAAATTTGTGTATTTTAGGCACTTAATTAAATTCAATTTTTTTATATGGAAGCTACTGTTACTAAAACTGCCACCGAAGGTAAAACCTGGGGCGGTGGGAATGAGCCTTTAAAGGCAAGTTACGGTAAACTGATGATGTGGTTCTTTATCCTCTCGGATGCGCTCACTTTTTCAGGATTCTTGGCTGCTTATGGTTTTTCAAGATTTAAATTCGTTGATTCCTGGCCTATAGCCGATCAGGTTTTTAATCACTTTCCATTTTTACATGGGGTAGATGCTCCTATGTATTATGTTGCCTTTATGACCTTTATCCTTATATTTTCATCTGTGACCATGGTATTGGCAGTAGATGCCGGGCATCATATGAAAAAAGGGAAAGTTACCTTTTTTATGTTCCTTACCATTGTAGGAGGATTGATCTTCGTGGGCTCTCAGGCCTGGGAATGGAAAAATTTTATACAAGGAGAATTTGGCGCGGTTACCACAAACGGAGGGAATATTCTCCAATTTGTAAATCAGGAAGGCGAAAGAGTCGCACTTTCTGAAATTGCTGTATTCCAGGATTCAGAAAGAGCTCAACATACAAGCAATAAGGGCGTTTGGTTTACAGAAGAGGCAACTTTGCCCACCTATACCATTGACGAGGTAAAAGTTGGCTTTTTGGCTAACAGTTCATTATTGATACGTACTCAAAGCCTGAATGAAAATGGTGAAAAAACTGTTTTGACCAGGGAGGAATCCATAGAGAAATTAGACAGAGAAGCACTTGGAATAGTTGAAGGGGCCAATTTAAAACACAATGAATATGGTGTGCCCTTATTTGCAGATTTCTTTTTCTTTATTACAGGATTTCACGGTTTCCATGTATTTTCTGGAGTTATCCTTAATATCATTATCTTCTTTAATGTGATCCTAGGAACTTATGAGCGAAGGGGAAGTTATGAAATGGTCGAAAAAGTTGGGTTGTATTGGCACTTTGTGGATTTGGTTTGGGTATTTATATTCACCTTCTTTTACCTGGTATAATTCTGAAAAAAATATAAAATGGCACATACTATTAAACATCAGCAAGAGTCGAATACCAAAAGGATCTGGTACGTTTTTATCATTCTTTCGGTAGTTACAATTTTTGAGGTATTCCTTGGGATCATACGTCCGGAATTTTTGACAGAGACCCTCTTTCTAAGCATGAAATTGCTTAACTGGATCTTCATTATTTTAACCCTTTATAAGGCATATTATATTGCCTGGGCCTTTATGCACCTTGAAGGTGAATCAAAAGGCCTAAAGAGAGCTGTTGTTTGGACGGCGATTTTCTTAATAAGCTTCCTTATGTTTATATTATTGATAGAAGGAGATTATATACATGAGGTTTTTAAAACCAATAATATTGCCTGGGACTTTTAAAAGTTAAATGCTCCCGGAGAGACGGTATTATAGAATCGTTTTTTTTTATTTTTTTTACTCCCTAAAAAAGGAGGTCTTATGAAGAAGTTTTTAGTTCTTGGAGTATTGTTTTTGCTTCCCATAGTTGCTTATTTGTTTTTTGCTTCTGGAGTGAATAATTTTGGAAAACTTCCGGTACTTACCCAAAAAGTTCTGGACATAGATCAACTAGAAACCAGCAGCGATTCCGCTGTTTCATTTCAGAATAAAATAAGTGTGGTCGCTTTTTTTGGAAATGATCTGGATGCCTTAAAAGGCAATACCTACAATCTCGATCAAAAAATACTCGAAAAATTTTATAAATTCAACGATTTTCAATTTGTAATTATTCTCCCCGAAGAAGCGAGAACCCAGGCTGAGGATTTTGCAACCGAATTTAGCAATGTCACCAATTCCAATTACTGGAAATTTGTATATGGGACTCCAAAACAGGTAAAAGATGTTTTTGAGAGTTTTGAGACAAATCTTCAATTGGATGCTAATTTGCAAACACCTTTGGTATTTATTATTGATAAAAATGCCAGTTTAAGAGGGCGTGATGACGATGAAGATATTGGGACCCTTTATGGATATGATTCGAGATCGGTTTCAGAATTAAATAATAAAATGAGCGATGACGTAAAGGTGATCCTTGCTGAATATCGCCTGGAATTAAAGAAGTATAAAGCCAAACGCTAGAATTAACTATGAAGAATAAATCTTATATAGGCATTTCATTTATAATTTTGATTTTTGGAATCATTTTTATTCCCAAAATAATCGATAGAATTAGCGAAGGCAGCGTAGTGGAAGCCGATAGGTTAAACATCCAAAAAAAGACGGAAGAAACACCGGAACTTGTTTATATAACCCAATACGAAGAGCGTAAAAAGGTGCCCGATTTTAAATTTGTAAATCAGGATGGAGATACCATTACAAATAAGGACTATCTGGGTAAAGTTTATGTTGTTGAATTCTTTTTTACTACGTGCCCTTCCATTTGTCCTATAATGAGCGAAAATCTTGTGGACATTCAAAACAAATTAAAAGGGAATGAAAATTTTGGCATTGTCTCTATCACTATTGATCCCGAACACGATACTCCCCAGGTTTTAAAGGAATATGCCGAAGAACATAAGGTCACCAATCCCAATTGGAATTTTTTAACCGGAGACCGCAAGGTAATTTATGATATGGCCAATCGCGGATTTGGTATTTTTGCTGATGAGGATGAAACAGTGCCCGGCGGTTTTGCACATTCTGGGTTGTTTGCATTAATAGACAAGGAAGGTTATGTGCGCTCCAGAGAGGATAAATTTGGAAACCCCATTATTTATTACAGAGGTTCTATAAAACAAAATATATCTATAACAAAAGAGGAGGAAACTCCACAAATAGATGTACTTATTGAAGATATTAAAAAACTCCTATAAGAATGGCTATCGCAAAAACCGATAAAATTGCAGTTCCAATAATTATTTCACTTTCTATAGTGGTGCCAGTACTTGTATTAATTTTGATGAATTTACCGGAACGCTACAATATTTTTGGCACGCAATCTGGTACTTTTCCGCTTTTTCACGCAGTCTTAAACGGTACAACCGCTTTGCTGCTTATGAGTGGTTATTTTTTTATGTCCATAAAAGAATACAAATGGCATCGTAATTTTATGATTGCCGCATTTGGGTTTTCCACAGTATTTTTGTTAAGCTATGTCATTTCAAAAATAAGTATCGAACCGGTGCATTATGGGGGTGAAGGAATAGTTAAGTATGTTTATTACTTTATTTTAATCACTCATATTCTGCTTTCGGCAATAATAGTGCCTTTGGTACTTTTTACTATGTACCGTGGGTTAACGGGCCAGTATAAAAAACATGCAAAAATCGCCCGATGGACCTTTCCAATATGGCTTTATGTAGCCATTACCGGAGTACTGGTATATGTTTTTATGTTGCCCTATTATTAGCTTTAAATTTGTGACTGAACAATATTTAATATGCCTAATGTCTTAAATACTCAGTGTTAAAAATTTTGTCATCACGTACCTCCTGTAAAATTTAGGATTACTTTTTTTTAGGCATTTTATGCACTCAAAATTTTATGAACTGAATAGGAAGTATTAAATTTGATATATCAAAAACGCTGAAAATAAGATAGAGATGAAACTCCGGTTGATTTTTCTCGCAATTGTATTGTTCATATTGCCTTCTCTGGCAGAAGCACAATGCGCTATGTGCCGCGCCGTATTGGAAAGTTCAGAAAATCAGTCTATTGCTCAGGGAATCAATGATGGGATCATATACCTGATGATCTTTCCGTACCTTGCCATTGGTGGAATTGGATTTTTCATCTATCGTTCCTATAAAAAAAAATGAATCTTCAATATAATTCCAAATCTCTTGTTAATTTTAACGTTTTTCTAACAGTCTATACCGTAACATTTCTATCTTACCAGGGTCTTATGGAAGTGTCTTTAGTTTAATTTCTTATATATTAACAATGCACATTCAATATTTATTTTATGATTGAAATTAAAAACCTGCACAAATCATATACGATGGGAAACAATTCCCTTCATGTATTAAAGGGACTTGATTTTAATGTTGCCGAAGGGGAATTGGTTTCAATTATGGGTTCCTCGGGATCGGGAAAATCCACTTTACTGAATATTTTAGGAATGCTGGACGAAGCCGATGAGGGGACTTACGCTTTAGATGGAGTGCCAATAAAAAATCTCAATGAAAAGATCGCTGCCAGGTACCGCAATAAATTTTTAGGTTTTATCTTTCAATCCTTTAACCTTATCTCTTACAAAAATGCGTTGGATAATGTGGCTTTACCGCTGTATTATCAAGGTGTAAAACGCAGTGAACGTTTGGATATCGCAATGGGTTACCTCGAAAAGGTAGGTCTGGTAAATTGGGCGGGACATTTGCCGAATGAACTTTCCGGCGGACAAAAACAACGGGTAGCTATCGCCCGTGCCCTGGCTTCCAATCCTAAGGTACTATTGGCCGATGAGCCTACCGGAGCCCTGGATTCCCAAACTTCAAATGAAGTTATGGATTTGATTCAGGGAATAAATGATGAAGGACGCACTATTTTAATCGTAACACACGAGCACGATATTGCACAAATGACCAAAAGAATTGTCACACTTAAGGACGGTTTAATTACAGATGATACCAAAGTAAACCAAGTAAGGGCTTTAAGCAATGTTTGATGTAGAGCGATGGCAGGAAATATTTGAAGCGATCAGCAAAAATAAATTGCGAACGTTTCTAACCGGGCTTTCAGTAGCTTCGGGGATATTTATTTTGGTGATTCTGCTGGGAATCGGGGAAGGAATGCGCAATGGGATTTCTTCGGAGTTTGAACAGGACGCGGCCAATATATTATATTTTTGGACTGGTGCAACTTCAAAAGAATACAAAGGCCTCAATCCGGGGCGCATTATTACCTTGAAAAATGACGATTATAATTTCATAAGCTCCAAGTATGAAGATGAACTGGAGTATAAATCTTCAATCTACCGAATTTGGAACGGGATCGTCAATTACAAAAAGGAATCCGGATCATATAGAGTTGAAGGGGTTTTGCCGGATTACCAGTTTTTGGAAAATGCTAGCATGGTGAACGGTCGGTATATAAATTATAAAGACCACGAAAATTTTGAAAAGGTGGTGGTGTTGGGTAATAAAGTAAAATCTGATCTGTTTAAAAACTTGGAAAACCCAATTGGTAAATACGTTCAAATTTCGAATATCAATTTTAAGGTCATTGGTGTTTTTTCCGATCCGGGCGGAGAACGGGAAGAATCCAGGGTGTTTTTACCGCTTTCCACGTCGCAAAGGGTTTTTAATGGTGGGAATGATATAAGAAACCTTGCTTTTACACTTCAGAAAGAAGATAATTTTGAGGATGCCCTGGCGGCCTCAGAAAAATTCTCGTCAGAATTGGAATCCCATTTAAAGGAAAAATATAGCATTGCACCGGATGATACCAGAGCAGTTACAATTAATAATTCCCTGGAAAATGCCAACAGGATTTATGATCTTATGAATATGATAAAATTCTTTTTTTGGGGCGTGGGAATTTGTACCATAATTGCCGGAATTGTTGGAGTGAGCAATATTATGCTGATTATAGTAAAGGAGCGAACTCGTGAGATCGGGATTCGAAAAGCCTTGGGTGCCGAGCCTTTATCTATTATAGTCATGGTGCTTCACGAGTCTATTTTTGTTACAACAATCGCAGGTTTTACCGGGCTTATTTTTAGTTTGGCTTTATTGGAATTTGTGGGCCCATTAATTGAAACCAAATATATTTCAAACCCTTCAATAAATTTCAGTGTAGCCATTACCACGGTATTTATTTTGATTATAGCCGGTGCCATAGCGGGATTTTTTCCTGCCTGGAAAGCCGCCCGTATAAAACCTATAGATGCTTTAAGAAACGAATAATATGTTTAGCAAAGATACATGGAGTGAAATTCTTGAGGCGCTAACCGCAAATTGGTTCAGGACCCTGCTTACGGCTTTCGGAGTTTTGTGGGGCATCTTTATACTTGTTATTTTGCTGGCAGCAGGCAAAGGCCTTGAAAATGGCGTAAAACAGGGTTTTGGAGGGATGGCCACTAATTCCATGTTTATGTGGACACAAACTGCGTCCAAACCATATAAAGGACTGCCAAAGGGAAGGCGTTACGATTTCAAAACCGGAGATGTGGAAGCTATCAAACAGAATGTACCCAATTTGAGATTTGTTTCCCCCAGAAATCAACTGGGAGGATTTGGTGGGGCAAATAATGTGGTGCGCGGACTTAAAACGGGAGCTTTCAATGTTTACGGGGATTATCCTGAAGTCATCAAGCAGGAGCCAATGGATATCACTTCAGGAAGGTTTATCAATTATTCTGATATCAATGAAAACCGAAAGGTCGCAATCATCGGGGAAGGTGTGCAAAAAGATATGTACGAACCCGGAGAAGAGGTAATAGGAAGTTATATTAAAATTAGCGGTGTAAATTTTATGGTGATAGGCACCTATAAAAAGAAGGGGAACAATAACAGGAATGCCGAGGAAGCACAAAAGCAAATTTATGTTCCGTTTACGGCATTCTCGCAGGCTTTTAATATGGGAGATACCGTTGGATGGATGGCTATAACGGCAAATGACGGAACTTCAATTACCGAATTAAAATCCCAGATTTTTGACGTGATAAAATCCAGGCATTCAATTCATCCGGAAGATGACCGCGCTATTGGCAATTTCGATCTGTATGAAGAATTCAGCAAAGTTAACGGGTTGTTCGTGGCCTTAAAAGCAGTAGCATATTTTGTGGGAATTTTAGTTTTGCTGTCAGGGATTATTGGAATTAGCAATATTATGCTAATTGTGGTTAAGGAACGCACCAATGAAATTGGCATTCGCAGGGCTCTGGGGGCTACTCCTTGGTCTATTCGCGGCCAGATCTTAATGGAATCCATTTTTCTGACCATTATTTCAGGGATGGCCGGAATCGCATTGGCAACCGGAGTGATTGCTTTAATAAATAATCAATTAAATGGAATGGATACATCCGAAATGATGTTTGCAAATCCAAGTGTAGATTTAGGTGTAGTTTTTACTGCACTTTCAATTTTAATAATTTCAGGATTGCTCGCAGGATTAATTCCGGCACAAAATGCCATTAAAGTGAAACCTGTAGATGCGCTAAGAACAGAATAAATAAAAATCAGATAATAATCAAAAGATGAAAAAAACATTCACCATTATCACCCTGGTAGTTATAACCCTCACTTTTGTGGGCGCTTTATATTATCTATACCAAAAAAATCAGGAGGATCCTGTCGTTTATCAAACTGAAAAACCCTCTATCCAAACCATTGTTAAAAAAACCGTGGCAACCGGGAGCATCGTTCCCAGGGAAGAGGTGTTGATAAAACCAAATATTTCCGGGATTATTGATGAGATCTATACCAAAGCCGGGGATCGTATTAAGGCTGGAGATTTAATTGCGAAGATCAGGGTGATTCCTAATGTTGGTTCCTTGCAAAGTGCAAAAGATGCCGTAGCTACCGCAAAAATTAATCTGGATAATGAAAAGAAAAACTTCGATAGGCAAAAAATCTTATTTGATAAAGGCGTGATCTCAACAAATGATTTTGATAATGCGGATGTTGCTTTTAAACGTGCTCAACAATCCCATATATCTTCACAACAAAATTTCGAAATTGTTCGTACCGGGACCACCCGTGGTCTTGGGAGTGCTGCCAATACTTTAATTAGATCTACTATAGACGGAATGGTTCTGGATGTGCCTGTAAAAGCCGGGAACCAGGTTATTGAAAGCAATAATTTTAATGATGGAACTACTATCGCCACGCTGGCCGATGTTAATAAAATGATCTTTGAAGGTAAAGTAGATGAAAGTGAAGTAGGTAAGATTAAAGAAAGTCTTCCCCTTGAAATTACCGTGGGTGCCATTGAAAATAAAACATTTGATGCCGTACTTGATTATATAGCGCCAAAAGGAGTAAGTGAGAACGGAGCAATTCAGTTTAATATTAAAGGGACCCTGAATAAATCTGATACTACATTTATACGTGCCGGATTGAGTGCAAACGCATCCATAATTCTCGCAAAGGTAATAGATGCCCTTGCCATCAAGGAAGCCCTGGTTCAATTTGATCCAAAAACTCAACAGCCTTTTGTTGAAGTAGAAACAGGGGAACAACAGTTTAATCGCCAGGAAATTGAAATGGGGGTGAGTGATGGGATCAATGTTCAGGTATTAAAAGGTATTTCTAAGGATGATAAAATTAAAGTCTGGAATCAGGTTAAACCTGTTCAAGACTTATCAGGAAATTAGAATTTAACTTTTTTGTAACAACTCACCACTTTGTCAGACCTATTATTTACAATCTAAACTATGAAAAAATCAGTTTTGCTAATTTTAGCTTTTCTTTTTGCAATTACTTCCCAGGCTCAGCAAAAAAAATGGAGCCTTCAGGAATGTGTGGTTTATGCCTTAGAAAACAATATTTCCATCAAACAATCTACACTTGATATAGAAGCAGCAGAGATCGATCGTTCGGATGCTATTGGTAATTTTATTCCATCCCTGAATATTCAATCCACCTTATCCAGCAATGGGGGGTTGAGTATAAACCCTACGAATAATCGGTTTGAAAATACCAGGTTTACCTCTTTTTCAAGCGGTGCAAGCAGTTCCCTTACCATATTTGACGGATTACGAAATTTAAGACAACTTCAACGGGCAAAATTAGCTCAATTGTCCAGTCAGTATTCTTTGGAATTAATGAAGGATAATATCGCATTATTTGTTGCAAACGCTTATTTGACGGTACTTTTTAACAAACAGAGCCTGGCGGTTTTAAAATCCCAAAACCTTGTAACCAGTGATCAGTTAAAAAGAACAACAGATTTGGTTGATGCTGGGGTTTTGCCAAAAGGGGATCTGTTGCAAATTGAGGCCACCAATGCCGATGAGCAACAAAGAATTATAATAGCCGAAAATAACATTCAGATCTCTTTGATTAGTTTAGCTCAGACTCTTCTGATTAAGGATTATCAAAATTTTGATATTTTAGAAGATGATTACGACGTTTTTGGAAATGAAATTTTGATGCAATCTCCTTATGATTTAATAGCTAAGGCGAAAGAGGAACGCTATGAAATTAAAATTGCCGAAGAAAATAAAGCTATAGCAGAAAAAGATGTTCAGTTGGCTCGAGGAGCCTATTATCCAACACTTACAGCATTTTACAATTACAATACAAGGTACGCCAATAATGATGCCTTCAGTAGAGATTTCACAACTCAGCTCTATGAAAATGATGGAACTTCTTATGGTTTGCAATTAAATATCCCGGTATTAAATGGTTTTGCAACCCGAAATCAAGTTCAAAGAAGCGAAATCAATGTAAAAAGAGCTGAATATCAACTGGAACAAGCCGAACTCGATCTTGAAGCCGATGTGTATCAGGCCTATGTAGATGCCGAAGGAGCATTTAAGGCTTATGAGGCTGCAACAGTAGCTCTAAATGCACAGGAGCAAGCCTATGACTACGCAACCGAAAGGTTTAATGTTGGGCTTACCAATGCCTTCGATTTTAGCCAGTCAAAATCCAGACTGGAAATTGCACAAACAGAAGTAGTTCGTACCAAATACGATTATATATTTAAATTAAAAGTGATCGAATTATATTTTGGAATCCCTGTAACAGATCTTAAATTTTAGAGAATGAAGAAAAAAACACTACTTATTATTGGTGTAATTGCAATTGCAGTAATTGTGCTTTTGGTGGCAGGCAAAAAAGCAGGTTGGTTTGGTGCTTCCGGAAATGTAAAGGAAGTTGAATTCAGCAAAATTGAATTGATCCAAATTGTTGAAAAAGTATCAGCTACCGGAAAGATCCAGCCGGAAATAGAAGTTAAACTATCTTCTGAAGTTTCGGGAGAAATTATAGAACTTCCTATAGTAGAAGGACAAATGGTTGAAAAGGGAGATTTGCTGGTACGTATTAATCCGGATCTTTACCAATCCAGTTTACAACGTTCCCGGGCAGGTTTGCAAAATGTAAAGGCTAATTATGCGCAGGCAGAGGCTAGCCTTAGGGAAGCAAAATCCAATTACGATCGCAATAAAATTTTATTTGAAAAAGGGATTATCTCAAAATCAGAATGGGACAGGATAGTTGCAGCTTATGAAGTTGGTGAGGCTTCCAAAAATGCAGCCTATTACGGGATGCAAAGCGCTGCGGCAACCGTAACCGAAGCTGTTGATAATCTTGCCAGAACAACTATTTATTCACCTATGCGCGGCACAATTTCGAAATTGGACGTAGAATTGGGAGAACGGGTAGTAGGAACCCAGCAAATGGCAGGAACCGAAATATTAAGGGTTGCCAATTTGTCCAATATGGAAGTAGAAGTTGATGTAAACGAAAATGATATTGTAAAGGTTAGCGTTGGAGATTCCACACTAGTTGAAGTTGATGCTTATTTAAATAGAGAATTTAATGGGGTGGTAACCCAAATTTCCAATTCAGCCATTACGGGTTTAACTGCTGATCAGGTTACCAACTTTAAGGTAAAAGTTAGAATTTTGGAGGCTTCTTATAAGGATTTGCGCGAAGGAAAACCTGAAAATTATTCTCCCTTCAGGCCGGGAATGACCGCTACGGTAGATATAATTACCCGAAATAAAAATGATATTGTAGGTATTCCTATCAGTGCGATAGTTATAAAAAGCGACACATCTTCAACTCCACCGGCACCTAAAACAACTGTTATTTCTGATGAAAAATTTGAAGCTGTTTTTGTGAAAGAAGAGAATAAGGCTAAATTGCGTGTTATTACCACCG
>JBBRGD010000018.1:0-12995 GCA_038241065.1 Flavobacteriales bacterium | reverse complement strand
GCAAGCTGTAATCTGCGAATCATTTAGCTGAGTTTTACGAAAGGCAAATTAGGTATTTTAAATAAATGTGCGGAAATCTTTAGTTAAAATCTTTTTTGATCCGGTCCAGACGGATTTTGCTTTCGCGGTCTTTGATGCTTTCGCGTTTATCGTAGATCTTTTTACCTTTGGCAAGAGCTATTTGAAGTTTTGCAAGTCCACGCTCATTAATAAACAATAGCAAAGGAACAATGGTAAGCCCTGAATTTTTAACTTCTTTTTCAAGTTTCCTTAGTTCACGGCGTTTCATAAGGAGTTTACGTTCGCTTTTTGGATTGTGGTTAAAGTGGCTGGCGTGTGAATATTCTTCAACAGTCATATTAATCACGAAAAGCTCATGGTTGTGAAATTCGCAAAAACTCTCAGTAATAGCTGCTTTCCCCATTCGGATAGCCTTTATCTCTGTTCCGGCAAGTTTGATCCCTGCAATGTGTTTATCCAGGAATTCGAATTCAAACTTTGCCTTGCGGTTTTTTATTTTGATGGTATTATTCATAGAAGCACAAAAATAGCAAGCTTTCTTTAATATAAGGCATAATGTATTTGTAAATTTTGAAAATGAAAAAATATCAATTTTTCATTAACTTTACTGAATGGAAATTTTATTCAGAACAAAAGAGGAAAGTAATCAACAGCAACGGGAAGCTTTTTTAAAGCTGACGTCGGCGAAACGCTTTGAGAAATTTTTAGAAATGATGGAGGCTTTTGAGTTATTTCCTGTTAAAAATAGTGGAAAGAGGAAAGTGGAAAGTGGAAAAAGGAAAGGCAAGTCAAATTTTATAATTCAAATTAAGCAGCAGGGTGATAGGTAAGTGGAAAAAAGATGTCATTCAATTTATCGAACTTACCACTAAACACAGGGTTAAGATGTTATTAGTGGGAGGTGGAGCAGTTAATTTTCACGGATATCAGCGTCATTCTGCCGATGTGGATTTTTGGATTGATACCACCGATGTGAATTTTAAAAAACTACTGGCCGTTTTTAAAGAGATGGGATATCTATTAAATGATTTCCCTGAAGATGTCAAAAATTCAGTTTAAAATATTTCTGTCAAATTCAGTCCATCAGATTTTGACATTGAATTAATAACCAGATTTTCATTGAATAAAACCTTCGAAGAGGCTTATGCTTTAAGTGAAACGGTTGAAATTAACAAGAATAAACTAGCTAAAATTAATATTCTGACAATTTCAGATTTAATCGAAAGTAAAATTAGATCAGGCCGACCAAAGGATTTGTTGGATGTTCAACAACTGCGGGAAATCAATGGGTTGAAATAAATTGTCAAACATGGGGAATCCTTCCCATAATTTTTGTTTCCCCGATTTGTTTATCTTTGCGATAATTTTAAAAATATTATGAAAAATATTATTGTTTTGATATTAGCGCTTTTTGTCACTTCCTGTCAGGAAGAAAAAGAAGCGATCTCTGCTGATGAAATTATCAGCAAAACCATTGAAAATGCCGGAGGTGATATTTATAAAAGAGCCACAGTTCAGTTTAAGTTTCGAGATAACACCTATAAAAGCATCCGGAACGGAGGAGAATTTCAACTGGAACGAATTATTTCAGATTCTGCAGGAATATTTAGGGATGTGGTGAGCAATACCGGTTTTCAGAGGTTTAAAAACGACAGTTTGATAAATGTCCCGGATTCCATGGCGGTTCGTTATTCAGGTAGTGTAAATTCCGTTCACTACTTTGCGCAATTGCCCTATGGACTAAATGATAGGGCGGTAAATAAAAAGTTGGTAGGTGATGCTGAAATTAATGGGGAATCCTATTACCAATTGAAGATCACCTTTCATCCGGATGGCGGTGGTGCAGCCCATCACGATGAATTTCTGTATTGGATCCACAAAGACAAATTTACGATAGATTATCTGGCATATAAATTTTTGGAGGACGAAGGAGGAATCCGGTTTAGGGTGGCCAAAAATCCCCGAATTATCATGGGAATACGTTTTGTAGATTACAATAATTATAAAATAAACGATTTTACTACCGATTTGTGCAATCTTGACGAACTCTTTGAAGAGGGAAAATTAGAATTGCTTTCCACAATCAAAACCGAAGATGTTGAGGTGGAGGTGAAGGCTTAGTATTGTTTTCTGGCAGTTCCAATTTTCGGCAATAATTAAGGTTTAAAATTTCTGTTTAATTTGTATAAAAACGCGAGTTTACGGAACAAATTTTTCGATCACTTAATAGTTTCTGTTATTATGGTTTTTTTTTCTGTCGATAAGAAAAACACTTAAATTTCTATTCATCTTTCTGTGCAATCAGATTTAAATTGCAAGGAATTTCTTCAAATTCATCTTCCTTTTCATTCAATTTTACTACATAGGCATAGGCTGGGTTTTGGGTCTAATTCAAAAATGCCTAATTAATTTTTTAAAGATTCCTGATTTATCTTTTAACCACTCAGATTCTTCTATAATATGGGGCATTCATAGAAAAACTGATGTAAAAACAGAAATCCTTACTTAAAGATAGGATTTTTAGATGAAAAAAAGTTTGTGCTTTTCAATTTTGTTCCGTGCTAAATTTATGGATGTCAAAGAATTACAATTTCCAAGTTGTTTTATCTGAACAGTTATTTCTGGAGAAATTTCGGGTTTAATACATTTTATAGAAATAAAAGAAAATGCAGCAATTCCTGATGTTTTTATAAAAATTAAGTTGGGTATCTATGACCATCGTCAACAAAATCCATAAATATAATATTTAATTTTGGCCTCAGAATTCAGTCTAAACGCACAAAATTTTCTCATATGGAAAAAATAATTAAGTTAGTTGTTTCTTCAAAGACAACCTTGGTATTGTTGCTTATTTTCACAATAGCTATTGCAGCCGGTACATTTTTAGAAGAAATCTATGACATCACTACTGCCAAATTAATTGTTTACAATGCTAAATGGTTTGAGATCCTTTTAGTCTTATTGGTCATAAATTTTATTGGAAGTATTAAAAGATATAATTTATTGCGGTTAGAAAGACTTCCCGGGTTACTTTTTCACAGCGCGTTTATTGTAATAATAATTGGTTCTGCTGTAACCAGATATTTTGGTTTTGAAGGAATTATGCATATCCGACAGGGAGAAACCGTAGATTATATCACTAGTTCTAAGCCCTATTTAACTATAAATGCAACCGTAGATAATCAGAATTATTATACTGCAAAACCCGTTCTTTTTGGAGCAATTACAGATAACTCTTTTAATTTTGATCTGGCTACAAAAGAAAGCGGGGATGTCAATGTCAAATATAAAGATCATTTAAAAAATGTCGTGGAGACTTTTGAAGAAGGAACTGAGGACGGTATTAGCCTTGTTGAACTAAAGCTTCAGGTTGATGGTCATGAGGATGTTTTAATGTTAAAAGATGGTGAGATAAAGGAATCTCATGGGTTTTATATCGCATACAATAACAGTGAAAGTTTAGGTGCCTTAAATATTAAGGGCAATGAAGATGGGAAACTCTATGTAAGCGCTCCCGTGCCAATTAAAACTTCTAAATTGCCTGAAATGGCTGTTGGTCAAATTGAAAAAGATTCTACCGCAGAACTGAAGACCGGGTATTTATATGAGCCTGAAAATACCGGGATCGTATTTATTTTAAGTCGGCAATTAAAAAATGCAGATTCAAAATATGTTGCCCAGGAAGGCGGGAAAAGTGGTTTAGATGCACTTGTTGTGGAGATTAGTTACAAAGGTAAAACCAAAGAGGCAACTATTTTGGGTGGGGATGGTTTCACAGACAGATATCAAAGCTTTAAAGTAGACGATGCAAATATACAATTGGCTTACGGAAATAAAAAAATTGCACTTCCATTTGAAATTAAATTGAATGAATTTATTTTAGAACGTTATGCCGGTTCTGAGAGCCCTTCATCTTATGCAAGTGAGGTAACTTTAACAGACAAAAAAAATGGGGTAGTCGAAAATCACAGGATTTTCATGAACAATATTTTAGATTACGAGGGTTACAGGTTTTTCCAATCATCATATGACAGAGATGAAAAAGGAACGATATTATCTGTAAATCACGACTTTTATGGAACTTGGATCACCTATGCTGGTTATTTTTTATTGATTGTTGGGTTTATATTAACCTTGTTTAGTAAAAATACCAGATATAGGGATTTAATGAAAAAAATTACAAAGATCCGCGATAAAAGAAAGAATTTAATCGCGATTATCGCCTTCGGATTTTTTAGCGTTTCAACTGTATTTTCACAAAATGGGCTGAGTCAGTTGCCAATGCAAAACACCGGTACAACTAAAGTTACTGTGGAACATGCCAAAAAATTTGGTCATCTGATCACTCAAACTTTTGACGGCAGATTCGCTCCTGTAAATACATTGGCTTATGATGTAATGCATAAAATTTCAAAAAAGGATAAATTCGAAATTCCCGGTAAAGGAAAAATGGATGCAATGCAGGTTTTCTTGGATTTAACATTAAACCCTAATTTTTGGAAACAACAAAAAATTATTTACGTCAGTGAAAAACCGGTGATGACGGCTATAGGGAAAGAGGGGAAATATGCTGCTTTTAACGACTTCTTCAATCAGGATGGTTCATATAAGCTCAGTGCAGCTTCAGAAGCGGCGTTTATAAAAAAACCTTCCGAGCAAAATAAATTTGACAAGGAAATTATAAAGATCAATGAACGGTTAGAAATATTCATGCAGGGATTCCAAGGGAATTTACTGACTATTTTTCCGGTTCAAAATTCAAAAATCAATAAATGGGTCAGTTTAAACGACCCTATGGCTTCGGTTCCTTTAACAGGAACAATTAAGATCTTGAATGATGATTTGCAACTGCAGGTTTTTAATTACAGAAACATGATGAGGTTATATTTGTTGGAAGTGAATAAAGCTGCAGCCACGGGAAATTATTCAAACGCAAATAAAATATTGGGATATATTGAACGCATACAAAGGCAAAGTGATGCAGCCGGAATATTGCCTTCAAAAGAAAAAATTGACAAGGAAGTTGAATATAATGAATCTAAAATATTTATCAATCTCAAAAATATTTATGGCCTGCTTAGTATTTTATTATTAGGATTTGCTTTCGTGGATAATTTATTGAGAAAGAGAAATAAGTTCGTTTATTATACATTAAATGTCTTGATCGCGATTTTGGGAATCGCATTTCTTTACCATACCTATGGAATGGGATTGAGATGGTACTTATCAGGACACGCGCCATGGAGTAATGGTTATGAGGCTTTGATTTTGGTTTCCTGGGGAAGTATCTTGGCGGGATTTAGTTTTGTGCGCTATTCCAAAATTACGTTGGCGGCAACTGCTTTGCTTGCATTTTTCACCTTGATGACGGCAAGCCACAGCAGTTATGATCCTCAATTAACAAATTTACAGCCGGTTTTAAAATCCTATTGGTTAATTATTCACGTAGCTACACTTACCATAAGTTATGGTTTCTTAGGCTTAGGTTTTGTTCTGGGGTTAATGAATATGTTTATATTTATTTTTAAAAATTCTAAAAATAAGAAGAGGTTAAACTCGATTATATCTGAGCTTACCTTTATTAATGAAATGGTTTTAACTATTGGTTTATTTTTGGCAACTGTTGGAACTTTTCTTGGTGGAATTTGGGCAAATGAATCCTGGGGAAGATACTGGGGATGGGATGCCAAGGAAACCTGGGCACTTGTGATCATAATTGTATATTCAATTATATTGCACTTTAGATTAGTGCCAAAAATGAAAAGCATGTTCATCTTTAATACTGGAGCCATACTTGCTTTTTCAAGTGTGCTGATGACATTCTTTGGAGTAAATTATTATCTTTCTAAAGGAATGCACAGTTATGCAAGCGGAGATACCCCGGTATTTCCATTATGGGCCTGGATATTTATAATTTCAATACTTACAATCATTGTTGCAGCTGGGTTTAAAGATAAAAAGTACAAAGTTAAAAAAGAGGTGAAAAAATAAGTAGGACAGGCTATTCATCCAAATTCCTGCTGCGTAAAACCTTTAGATATTATAGAAACAATAAGGCCTTGCGAATTGCAAGGCCTTATTTCATGATTTTATTTTCACTGGATTTTATTCAGGCTGATTTTTATTGAAACTTAACCTGCGTTATTCAAATTTTTTGAAATCAAATACAGCTTTTCTTAAATTGATCCCATATTCAAGGTATGCTTTGAGACAGGCTAGAAAGTTAGCCCAGCTTTCTGTATTTAAATTTTCCCACTTTCTACTAGCTCGATCGTTTTTCTGCTTTTTATGAGGAATTTTCCTAAATATAATTTTGATTTATTTTTATCATAATCCAAATGGGTAATATGACATGTGTAAATTAAATTTTCTTTATAAATATGACCGGAATCATAGATATAAGTTCTTAAATTCTTAATTTTGCAAATGATATTTGCCCGGGAATTAAATCAATTAAAAAAAGTTTTATGACCTGAAAAACAGGATAATGGGCGTTTTAAAGCAGACAAAAAATATAAGAAAATGGAAATCACCAACACTTTAATCCAAAAATATAATATTCCGGGACCAAGATACACCAGCTATCCCACAGTTCCTTTTTGGGATGAAGCTGGAATTTCCTATGAGAACTGGATTAAAACAGCCCAAAAATCATTTGACGAGAGCAATCAATCTGAAGGGATAAGCATTTACATTCACCTTCCGTTTTGTGAGAGTCTTTGTACTTTTTGCGGTTGCCATAAGCGAATGACAAAAAGGCATAGTGTTGAGGAACCTTATATTGAGACTGTATTAAAAGAATGGGCTTTGTATTGTGACGTTTTAAGTGAAAAACCCCGCATCCGCGAAATTCATTTGGGAGGCGGAACTCCAACATTTTTCAGCCCTGAGAATTTAAAAAAACTGATTGACGGAATTTTTGAGAGAGCCGATAAATTCCCGGGATACGAATTCAGCTTTGAAGGTCATCCCAACAACACTACTGAAGAGCATCTTCAAACCCTGTTCGATCTTGGATTTAAACGCGCCAGTTTCGGGGTACAGGATTACGATTTAAAAGTTCAAAAAGCCATCAACCGTCTGCAACCTTATAAGAGGGTGGAGGATGTAACCAATAATTGCCGTAAAATAGGCTATACATCTGTAAGTCACGATTTGGTCTTTGGTTTGCCACATCAAACCAAAGAGGCCATTATAGATACCATTACCAAAACCAAACAGCTAAAACCAGACAGGATCGCTTTTTACAGCTACGCGCACGTGCCTTGGATAAAAGGTGTGGGGCAAAGAGGTTATGATGATAACGATCTTCCATCTGCCGAAGAAAAGCGGGAACTGTATGAAGCCGGAAAAAAACTTCTTGGAGAATTGGGTTATATAGAAATAGGGATGGATCATTTTTCCCTAAAAACCGATTCCTTGTATAAGGCGATGAAAAACAAAACCCTTCACCGGAATTTTATGGGTTATACCTCAAGTAAAACTCAGTTGATGATTGGGTTGGGAATGAGTTCCATAAGCGATTCCTGGCATAGTTTTGCACAAAATGTAAAAACCATTGAAGAATATACCGAATTGGTGAACAAGGGCCTTATTCCTGTTTATAGAGGTCACTTGCTTACACCGGAAGATTTAATTATCCGAAAACATATTTTAAACATCATGTGCAATTTTGAGACTTCTTGGGAAAGTGACGACACGAAATTCCCTGAATTGGAAAAATGCCTTAGCCGATTGGATGAAATGGTAGAAGACGGCCTCGTGGAGATAAGCGAAACAGGATTGAGGCTTCCCGAGGAAGCACGTCCCTTCGTGCGTAATGTATGTATGGCTTTTGATTTGAAATTAATACACAATCAGCCAAAAACCCGCATTTTTTCTATGACGATCTAATTTTTTTTTAAATTTTGAAAGTTGTTTTTTTAAGAAGCTCCCTTAATCTTTGATTAAGGGAGCTTCTTATTAGAATTGTTCTTGATCCCTAAACCTGGTTTCTGATTTTGGTTTTATCGGCGTGGATCTGCACTCCTTATAGTAATCGGGATGGGGAAATTATTTTGTCTCGATATTTTTGCAGGTTCCTTCTGTATTTTTTACAGGATTTATTTTGAAATTATTCTAAAATAGCAGCGTTCTAAATAACCCTGAAAAAAATGAATAAATAGTGGAAAATACTGCCGGCCAACACAAATAAATGCCAAACTAGATGATTGAAAGGAACTTTGTGCCTCAAATAAAATATGATACCCAAACTATAACTAAGTCCGCCTAAAAATAGAAGTAATAAACCTGTGAAATCGAGTATTTCAATTAGGGTGTTGATATCCAATACAATTAGCCATCCCATCACTAAATATAGAATAACCGATAATACTTCAAATCTTCCTGTAAAGAAGATTTTTAAAATAGTCCCTGCCAAAGCAATTCCCCAAACAATCCAAAAAAGAATCCAGCCCATACTATCTTCTAAAGTAATTAAAACCAGTGGGCTGTAAGTTCCGGCAATAAGCACATAAATACTTATATGGTCAAGAATCCTATAGCGATTTTTTTGCTTTTCCTTTCGTTCATAATGATAAATGGTAGAAGCGAAATACAGCAAAATCAATGAGATTCCATATAAACTGATCCCCAGTAAACTCCATGTTGATTTTTGTTGTTCAAAAATAATCAGCAATACAAATCCCAATAGGCTCAGGGCAAAACCAATTCCGTGAGTGATCCAATTGTAAAATTCTTCTTTTTCGCTCTGTTCTCTCATTAGTGAAATATTGCTCAAAATAACTCTAGGAGTTATAAAGATAGTGTCTTTTAAAAGGTGAAACCTCCAAAATAGCCACTTAATCCACGACTAAAATAAAAAGTAAAATTAAATCTAAAGATATGAAAGATGTGATGCGCAATATCTAGTTTATGATGGAGAATGAGGATCCCTTGGGAATAGAAATTTTGAAACGTTTACAGGAATTTGTCAGACTTAATCTGGAGGAGATCAATTTTTATCTGGAAGAAGAAAATCAACCCGAGATAATACCTGATTGGCTTCTTATTAAGGCCGGATGTTATTGAGTGGATTTCTGTCGATTGGTAATCACCTGAATTAATTCTTCAGCATTTTTCAGGGAGTTTAATTCTTCTGTAGATACAAATATTTCCAGTTCGTTTTGATTGGCTGAAAGCACAATTGGGAATGTGAATTTATATCCGAATTTTGAAGCATAGCGTTTCTTGAATTCATCCAAATACAGGAATTCCATCGAAAGATCACTTGCTTCCCTGAAATTTTTCCAGGTTTTATCCTCCTTGAAAATACCGTACGTGATACCGCAAAGATTACAATTGTAGGTTTTTGGGCTCACTGCTTTATGCAGGGCATCCAGAAAACTGCTTGTTTTTTCCGAATTGGTGTTGTAAATAAAGAGGAGTTTTTTCATTTGTCTGAATAATAATTATAAAGAAAGAACTGAATTTTTTAACCACTCCGGGATTCAATTTAATTCGAGGGTCTTTGAAAGGCTAATTTATATCTTTTTTAATTGGGGTCTTTTAATTCATAAAAATAAATCCGGTAACCTGATTATTCCCGGATTTATTTTTATGAAAGAAACTACCCCGATGCAAGCATACGAGGTATATAAAAAAATTAGAACCGGGTTAATTTTGTAAAGACTATTTACGATCTAAGCAACGGGGGAATTAAAGCCTGAGAGATTAAATTGGTCAATAAATTTATTTTGATGTTGGAATCGGTAAATCGGAATTAAAAATATCGCGGAACAGTTTCCATTTTCCATCTTCCTTTTTCCAGATAACTATAGCTTTTCCATGGTCAATTTCTGTTCCATCCGTCATAAAAAGTTTCCATTCATCTACTGAAACCAACATGTTTTCGTCTCCCCAAAGCTCATTGGTTTTAATTTCAATTTTAGCTGCCCCGGCATTTATAAGGTCTGCAAAAGCAGATTGGATATTACTCCTTCCAACCGCCGACTGAGTGTTTGCTCCCATAAACTTGGCATCTTTTGTATAGAGGTTTGCCAGACCAATTGAATCGCTTTTGCCGAATAAATCCATAAACATGTTGTTTCTTTCTTCAATGGCTTTTTTAGCTGCGTCCATATCAAAAGCAGCAGTCGGCTTGGCTTTCATCTCTATCTGAATAACTTCCATTGCCTTTTTACCAGTATTTTCCGGCAGGTGTTTATCCCCATCGGTCCAAATAACCTGGCCGGCTTTTCCTGAAACCGGTATTTCTTCTCCGGTGGGAACGGTAAATTTGGCCTGATAATCGGTTAAGAATACCGCCACTCCTTTGGGATGCTCGTGCATAACAGATTTCTCTCCCGGCTCATAGTAAATACGCAATACACGCACATCATCATTCTCTAATTCAACTTTGTAGTGTTTCGGATCTGCTTTGACTGCATCTTGGGCTATTGCCGTTCTAGTTGATAAAAGAAATGTAGCAATGAAGATAAGGACGAATGCTGAATTTTTTTTCATGATATTGAATTTAATTGGTTAGTACATTTATTTTTTCCTTTTATTAAAACTTCAGTAAAATGCACTTCTGAATTCTGAAAGGTCAATGATGCCGGCAGTTTTTCCAATGTGTTATTTCGACGATTGATCCTAGCAAAATATATCTATGAAGTTGACTAATATTCGAAACCTGTTGGGGAGATGTTTTTAATAGGGGAGAACTACCTTCTCTGAAAAAAGCAAGTTAAATTAGTGTAAAATATTCAATAATAAACATTTGAGGTATAAAATATTGGTTTTTGAAGGAATTTTCATTCATTATTAATGCTTATAGTTTAGAAAATTTGGAGATACCTGCTTTTTGTTAAAAATAAATTCACCTATAGATATCAACCAATCCTAAATACTGTTAGCTAAAAATTTCAAATGAAAACGCAATGCAATTAAATAATTAAAATATAATTACATATTTTATAATAAATTCGTATTATTGTTTATATTAATAATCATTTAGTGTAAACTAGTTTGTCAAATTAAACTAATGTAGCATATTTGCATTGTAACTAAAAGTAAATACCATGTGTGGAATTGTATGTGCGTTCGATTTGAAAGAAAAAGCTGAGGTATTAAGACCTCAAATTTTGGAAATGTCTAAAAAAGTCCGTCACCGCGGTCCGGATTGGAGCGGTGTTTATTCAAATGATAAAGCGGTATTAGCTCACGAAAGATTGTCAATTGTTGACCCTGTTTCCGGGAAACAGCCTTTATTAAGTGAAGATAAGAAATTGGTGTTATCCGCAAATGGCGAAATATATAATCATAAAGCACTTCGCAAACAATTTGAGGGGAAATATAATTTTCAGACACAATCGGATTGTGAAGTGATTTTAGCATTATATAAAGAAAAAGGTACAAGTTTTATTGATGAAATGAACGGTATTTTTGCCTTTGCCTTATATGATGCAGATAAAGATGAATATTTTATTGCGCGTGACCATATGGGAATTATTCCTTTGTATATGGGCTGGGATGCCAACGGAACATTTTATGTGGCTTCAGAATTAAAAGCCCTGGAAGGAGTTTGTACAAAAATAGAGTTATTTCCTCCGGGACACTTTTTATCCAGTAAAGATGGTGTTTTAACCAAATGGTACAGCAGAGATTGGATGGATTATGAGGCTGTAAAAGACAACCAAACCAGTATTGATGAAATTCATGATGCTTTGGAAGCTTCAATTCACAGGCAATTAATGTCTGATGTGCCTTATGGCGTATTGCTTTCCGGAGGTTTGGATTCTTCGATAACTTCTGCCATAGCAAAAAAATATTCAGAGAAAAGAATAGAATCAGACGATACCCAGGCAGCCTGGTGGCCGCAATTGCACTCATTTTCTGTTGGATTGGAAGGTTCTCCAGATTTGGCTGCGGCGCAAGTGGTGGCAGATCATATTGGAACGGTTCATCACGAAATAAAATTTACCATTCAGGAAGGATTGGACGCCATACGTGACGTTATTTACAACCTGGAAACTTACGATATTACAACCATTCGCGCTTCAACGCCTATGTATTTAATGGCAAGGGTTATAAAATCTATGGGCGTAAAAATGGTACTTTCCGGTGAAGGGGCTGATGAGTTGTTTGGCGGTTATTTATACTTTCATAAAGCACCAAACGCCAAAGAATTTCACGAAGAAACGGTGCGTAAATTGAGTAAATTACATATGTACGATTGTTTAAGGGCAAACAAAAGTTTAGCCGCCTGGGGAATCGAGGGCCGTGTACCGTTTTTGGACAAAGAATTTATGGATGTGGCAATGCGAATTAACCCACAAGATAAAATGATTAACGGCGAACGCATGGAAAAATGGGTGCTGCGTAAGGCTTTTGAAAGTTATTTGCCTGCAAGTGTGGCGTGGAGACAAAAAGAGCAATTTTCTGACGGTGTTGGGTACAGCTGGATTGATACTTTGAAACAGGTTGTGGCAGAAGAAGTTACCGATGAACAACTGGTGAATGCCAAATATAAGTTTCCATTACAAACGCCAACAAACAAGGAAGAATTTTATTATCGTTCTATTTTTCAGGAACATTTTCCTTCAGATGCAGCAGCGCTTTGTGTGCCACAAGAAGCCTCGGTTGCCTGCAGCACTAAAATTGCTTTGGAATGGGATGCGAGTTTTAAAAACATGAACGATCCATCTGGCCGGGCAGTGTCAAATGTGCATTCTGATGCCTATAAAAAAGTAACTGCTTAATAATTGTTTAATCGTTGATTTGTTTAATCGTTTAATTGTTTAGTTGTTTAGTTGTTTAGTCGTTTAGTTTGTCATACTAAACGAGCCATTCCTCTTTTTTGTCATTCTGAACGAGCTTTTGGGCGAGGAAGAATCTCTATGATATGCGCCAAGGTATGAGTAATGAGACTTTTATCGGCTTTCAAACGTGATTTGTCCATTGAGTACGCGGGATTCTTCACTGCGTTCAGAATG
>JBBRGD010000017.1:0-13115 GCA_038241065.1 Flavobacteriales bacterium | reverse complement strand
TATCGATGTTGACCATTTTTGGGTGTAACCAAAATCAAAAGAAAGAATCGCCAGAAAATGAGAAATTGATAACAGAGCCTGCTAGCGGTGCTGGAAATGAATCTATCTCACCGGCAGTAGTATTTGCCCAAAACATTGAAGCCGCACACAACAAAGAAGCCTGGGAAGCTAAAAATGCGGTTTCATTTGATATTGATCTTTCCTTTGGCGGACAGCAGCGGTTCGCGGCAAAAATATCCAGCCTAACAAATTCCACGGGAGTGAGAGTGGATAAGAAAGATGGTTCAAAACTAATTTACAATGGAAAAGATGTTTTTTTAAGTCCCGCCAATGCAAATGACAAAGGCGCAAGGTTTGATATGTTTACCTGGCAATACTTTTTTTCCCTTCCTTTTAAATTAACCGATCCAGGAACCAACTGGGAACTTTTGGATTCTCTTCAAAGGGATGAAACTCCCTATACTGCTGGAAAGTTAAGTTTTGGGAAGAAAGTTGGTGACGCTCCAGATGACTGGTATGTGGTATACCAACAACCGGAGACCGGATTATTGCACGCCGCGGCATATATAGTTACTTTTGGAACGGCAAAGGTTAAAGCAGAAGAAAATCCGCATGCGATTGTTTATCACGATTATAAAAAAGTTGATGGAATTCCCATCGCATCCAAATGGACCTTTCACAACTGGGATAAGGAGAATGGGATTGGAGAGCAATTAGGGGAAGCAACCATAAGCAATATCAAATTTTTTGATGCTAAAGATGAGCTTTTTGCGCAACCTGAAGATTCAAAATTTATTGAGAAATAAGAGTTTATTGACTCACTATTTCTGATGGGATATTCCTGTAAATTACCTGATAAAATATTGAAGTATCGTAAGGTTTAATTATGATGTCGTTCATTCCTGACTTATAAATATCGTCCCTTATCTCTTCAATTTCCAATGCGGTAAGAGCAACTATAGGAATATCTTTATTAAATTCCCTTATTTTCACAGTTGCTTCCATCCCGGTAATTCCCGGCATATTCACATCCATTAAAACAAGGTCAAAGTAGTTATTTCTAACTTTTTCTATCGCATCCAGGCCATTGTCACTAATTTCGCAAATAAAAGATTTCTGCTCTAAGATACGTTGGGTAACAACCTGATTAATTCGATTATCGTCAACAATTAAAATTCGTCTTCCTTCTGTTTCCCGAAGGGTTGATACATCTTTTATTGTCTCGATCCCGTTATCTGCAATTACGGTAGCAGCTTTTTTAAATTCAATCTCAAAACTAAATACAGCACCTTGCTCCACCTCGCTTTCCAATTGAATATCAGAATTAAAGAGCAATAATAATTTCTTTACAATTGGCAGGCCCAATCCTGTACCCTGATAATTGTAGTTTTCCGATTTCAACTGGGAGAATTCTTCAAAAATAATTTTATGTTTATTTTTCGGAATTCCCAAACCATCATCTTTAATTTCAAAATAGATTTTTGCTGAATCTGTTTTATCTTCCACCAATTTTGTCGAGATCCAGATATTCCCTCGTTCGGTAAATTTCATGGCATTTCCAATCACATTCATCAAAATTTGAGAAAGCCTTACAGGATCGCCAATGAGATTAAATGGAATTTTCGGATCAATTTCCAGATGAATAGCATTTTTATTTTGAAGCCGGGTAAATTCAAAAGATTTTACAATACTGTGCATTAAATCTTTTAAATTGAAAGAAAGCTTTTCCAATTTCAATAATTTGGACTCCATCTTATTCATTTGCAATACATCATTGATCAATGCCAATAGATAATCGGCAGAAAACTTAAGTGATTTAAGGTCGTTTTCGTGACTTGCCAGGGTTTTATCTTCCATTAAAATAGAAGTTAACCCAATTACCCCGTAAAGTGGGGTACGCAATTCGTGGCTTATAGTAGAGAAAAATTTGGTCTTTAAAATGGAAAGTCGTTCTGCTTCTTCTTTCGCTTTGCGCAGCTCATCGTTTTTTACATACAATTCCTTATTTATTCTTCTGCGTGATTGGCCTATATTATATAATACTATCAAAATAAGAATCAAAACAATTGAGAAAATGCTGGAAACAATTATTTTTTCTCTCGATCTTTCAATCAATTCATCTTTAAAGAGTTGTTCATTTTTAGAGATTTCCAGATCCTTTTGGTATTGGATTACATCAAATTTTACGTTAGCAACTTCAATTTGTCTTAATTTTTCCTTTTCAAAAATTTGAGAATTAAATTTGTCATATTTCTCTAAAGCAAGAAAGCCCTCCTTATAACTTCCTTGCTTAAAAAGCAGATTAGCATATTCCTTGTAAACTAAGGAAGCCTCTAGGATCAAGTTGTCATTTTCTACCTTTTGAATGGCTTCTTCAAAATGGGATTTTGCTCCTTCCAAATCATTTATACCCATATGATAGCGGCCCATTAAAGTGAGGAGCTGGGCCTTAATTAAATTATCATCCCCTTCTCCCAACAATTTCCAGCTCTTTTTTAGATAAGGCAGTGCTTTGTCATATAACCCATTATCTATATAGGTCCAGGCAAGATTTGCTGTGGGTGCCAACAGTTGGCTCTCGTAATTCATTTTTGTGGCCAGCTCAATTGCCTTATTATAATAGTCTATCCCAAATTGGGTAGTGTTTTTATCCTCGGAATAAACATTGCCCAAATTGTTGTAAGATGACAGCAACAGCGTGTCACTATTTAATTTTAGGGCAATCTTTAAGGTTTCCTTATAATGCCGTCTGGAATGAACCGTGTCATTTAAATTTCCATAATTGATGCCCAAAATATTATTGGAATGGTACGTATAATAATCATTCCCACGTTTTTTGGACTCCTCGAGCAATTGCATTGCGACCTCAATGGATTCCTTGTACTCGTATTTTGCTAAATGTCCGGCGGTTTTAATATAAAGGGAATCCAAATACAGATCTTTATAGGCATCTTGTTGCGAATAAAGATTCGCAAAGGCCGTTATAAAAATAAGTAGAAAAAAGTAGTTTTTTTTCAATTATTAAAGGTTAAGTTTGGATTTAAGGCACCGGAAATATACTCTATTATAAGCAATTATACATTAAAATTCTTAATTTTATCATAAAATATTCATTCTCTAATCCTTTTTATTGATGTTGTTTAAATAATTCTTAACCTTTTGAATTTTCTTTATCTTTACAAGAAAATTCTCTTAAAATGAATTATCCCTGGCACCTATATTTAATGGCCATTATCTACATTTTGGCCGGTTTTATCCACTTTTTAAAACCAAAGGTTTATATGCGAATCATTCCGCAATATCTACCTGCACATAAGGCTTTAGTATATTTAAGCGGTCTCGCAGAGATTGGTTTAGGGGTTGGATTGTGTTTTCCCGTTACAAAAAGTTGGGCCATTTACGGCATTATTTTGATGCTGGCTGTCTTTTTGTTGGTTCATTTTTATATGCTGACTTCCAAAAAAGCGGGAGCAGGAATTCCGGTTTGGGCATTGATTTTAAGAATTCCGTTGCAATTTATCCTTATGTGGTGGGCATATTATTATCTGCAATTTTAAATGATTTGATCTAAATGGAATTATTTAAGAATAACGAAGATAGGCTGGATTTAAACCTTCCTGATGGAAACATCAGCTACCTTCCCCATTTTCTCAAGCTCGACTTCGCAAATTCGGCTTTCGATATTTTTTTAGATGATTTGGAATGGCGACAGCATTATATCAAAATTTTTGGAAAATTGCTCCCACAGCCAAGGTTAACTGCACTTTACGGAATTAATGATCAATCCTACACTTATTCAAATCTCACGCTAAAACCCCTGAAATTCACTCCGATATTGTTGGAAATTAATCAAAAATTAAAAAAACTTACAAAAATCAATTTCACCCATTGCCTAGCAAATCTCTATAGAGACGGAAATGACAGTATGGGTTGGCACGCCGATGACGAAAAAGAACTGGGTGAAAATCCTGTGATCGCATCGGTAAGCATTGGTGCCGCCAGAAGATTTCAACTAAAGCACAGATCCAATTCCAATTTAAAATATCAATTGGATCTGGAGCACGGCAGTTTATTGCTGATGATGGGAACAACGCAACATTTTTGGAAACATCAGCTTCCAAAAACAAAAAAAACCGTTTCGCCTAGGATTAACCTTACTTTTAGGACACTTTTATAAATCAGAAAATAGAATGGAGAGGACAGAATTTAGGAAAAAGAGAAAAAACTTAGAACCAACTAAAAAATTTAGGAAAAGATCAAATCCTAGTGTAAAATTTTTGAGCAATTTGTAATTTTCTTTTCTCGCTATCTGTAAATTTCATTTAAAACCGAAGCAAGGCGAAGGCCTCCTTTTTGAAGTTGTTCCCTTACCACAGGAAACCAATCGTACATATATCTGTATCCTAATTTTTCCCCAACTTTCGCTGAAGCATATACTTTTTCACTCAAGGCTTTCGACTCATACATCCAGTCTTCAAAAGATCCAGACGTGATTTGTTTTTTTTGTAGTTCAGAAAGACCCCTTGTGTTTTGCGCCAGTTCAGAATAACTCATATTATTAGAATCAATCATATCGCTATCCCAAACCCGGTGAAGGTTTGAACCTTCCCCAAACCAACGCACTTGTATATCGTTCCCGCCTTTATCTTCTCCCCGGCCGGTATGCAAAGGCTGATGCAGATCTCCAATAAAATGGACCAACATCTTCAGATAAAACTCTTTATTCTCCCGGGTGGCGTTTTTGTCCTTCAACACCTTCACACATTTTTTAATCGCCATCAGCAAATCACCTTCGGGGTTGGCATTTTCTTTAGAATATTTAGTTTCTCCTTCAGGAAGGTTTACATAATGCCAGGGGCCAAACTCACTGTATTTTGAATCGCTTTTGATCTCATCTCCAAAGGTGGAAACAAAGGCCAAACTATTTCCAAGAATCAATTCTATTTGTTTCCTGGCTTTTTTGCTCAAATGATTTTCGGCAATTTCTCCTGTGGTTCTATGCCCGGTTTGCCCCCAGTCGTAATTATTTGAAAATCCCAGGTTTAGGCTTAGGAAGAAAATAGCGGTAAATATAAAACTCTTCATCTGTATAATTTTTTAATGACAACTGTAAAACTACGTGCAAATATTTTATTTTGAACAAATATATAAAACCTCAGATTAACAAAATGTAAAGATTATTAAGGAAGATTCATATTTAAATAAAAAACCTCAATTCGCTTAAAAGTTAAGGAAGGTAAAATTTCGTTTCAACAAACTAATTCGGAAACAAATCGTAAATTTGTTGGATTAACGCTAAGTTAAAAACCCGTTCCTCAAACTGGAAAATACTTATAAAGATGTTACATATATACGCTCAACATATTATATAAACAGATGAAAACAAAAACTTTAAGTTTTTTGATGTTGCTATTTGTGCAATTGACATTTGCTCAAATGAATCCCTTTACCGAAAATTCAGTATCTGTAAATGAATTGATTGACGGGACATTAACTATCCCGGAAAACAATGAAAATCCTCCTCTGGTAATTTTAATTCAAGGCTCCGGCCCAACAGACAGGGATGGGAATCAAATGATGATGAAGAATGACGCTTCAAAAAAAATCGCGCATCAGTTGGCTGAAAATGGCATTGCTTCCTACCGGTTTGACAAGCGAATTTTTAAAATGAATAAATTTAAAATTAAAGAAGCTGATTTACGTTTTGAAGATTTTGTCACCGATGTAAACTCAATCCTAGCGTATTTTAAAACTGATAAAAATTTCGATAAAATTATATTGGCAGGTCATAGCGAAGGTTCCCTTATAGGAATGCTAGCCGCTCAACAAGGAGCCGATGCCTTTATCTCATTGGCCGGCGCGGGAAGAAGTATCGATAAAATTGTTGTGGAACAACTTGCAAAACAATCTGAAGAACTTTCTGAAAATGCCCGTCAGGCTTTTGATGAAATTGGTAAAACCGGAAACACTTCAAATTACAGTCCGTATCTGGAATCCATTTTCAGGCCCAGCGTTCAGCCCTATATGGGCTCCTGGATGAAATACGATCCTGCGCTGGAAATAGCAAAATTAGAAGTCCCAATTCTAATTATAAATGGATCCTTCGATTTACAGGTTGATTCAACCGATGCCGAAATTTTAAATGCCGCCGCTCCAAATTCGAAATTGGTTATTTTGAAAAATATGAATCATATTTTCAGGGAAATTAAGGGGGAAAATCTGGAAAATACCAAAGCATACAATGAACCTAACAGACCGCTTCATCCTGAGTTGATCCCGGTATTAACAGATTTCATTAACTCTATAAAATAAGATCGGCTTAAAATCATTGAATAATAACTTCCGAAGAATCCGGAGGTTTAAAAAGGCAAATGGAACGGATGTTTTCAATTTTTGTATAATAACAAAAAGACATCTGAAAATATTAAAAACTGAAGAATAAATGGACTATAAAATTGTATTTTCAGATATAGACGGAACCCTTCTCAACAGGAATCGGGAATTATCTCCGGCAACCATAACTGAAATTAAAAAATTAAAAAATAAAATTCCATTTATCCTGATCTCAGCCCGAATGCCTTCCGCGATGCGGCACCTTCAAAAGGAACTTGACATTGAAGAACTTCCGCTGATTTGCTATAATGGCGGGTTGATCTTCGTCAACAATAAAGTTGTAAGTTCTACAGAGATCCCAATTGACATTTTAGAGGATTTGAGTAACTGGAATTTAGAGATTAGTTGTCATTTAAGCCTGTATCATCAGGATGAATGGTATGTGCCCTCAATGGATGAATGGGCGCTCAAGGAACAAAATAACACCAAAGTTGAGCCTGAAATAAAATCTGAGCTGGAGGTAATTGAAAAATGGAAATCAGAACAAAAAGGCGCCCATAAGATTATGGCTATGGGGGAAGAATCACAAATAGACCAAATTCGTGATTATCTGGCTAAAAAATTTCCGGATCAATTGCATTTATACCGGTCTAAAAACACCTATTTGGAAATTGCCCCAAAAAGAATTTCAAAATATACTGCCATAGAGTTATTGCTCAATCAGCATTTTAATCTCAAATCAGGAGAAGCCATCGCCTTTGGAGATAATTACAATGATGTGGAAATGCTTAAGAACATAGGCTATGGCGTAGCAGTTGGAAATGCACGTCCGGAGACTCTTAAAGTAGCTAAGCTAATTGCGAAAATGAGTATTGATGATGGAGTTGCAAAATGTTTAAAACAGATATTTAAATTTTAACCAATTTGCAATTAGTCCGTTTTCCAATAGTTTAATAAAAATTGTATTTTCGCTTTCAAAGAAAATCGACTTATGGAAAACACCCCTTTTTTCACCAATGACGCTATCGTATTTGGAATCCTGATGATAGCACTTGGATTTGTATTCTACACCTCATCAAGAAAAGAGGGTTTTTGGAAAAAATTCTATTCGATAGTTCCTGCGCTTTTAATGTGTTATTTACTTCCTTCGATTTTTAATTCCCTTGGAATAATAGACCCTGAAGGCTCACAATTATATTTTGTTGCCAGCAGATATTTGCTTCCGGCTTCACTTGTTCTAATGACCCTGAGTATAGATCTAAAAGCCATATTCAGTTTGGGTCCAAAAGCCCTTATAATGTTTTTTACAGGAACCATCGGTATCATTATAGGGGGGCCATTGGCAATTCTTATAATTTCTGCTGTTTCCCCGGAAACAGTTGGCGGGGTTGGCCCAGATGCAATCTGGCGTGGACTTTCCACCCTGGCAGGCAGCTGGATTGGCGGTGGCGCAAACCAGGCCGCTATGCTTGAAATTTATGAATACAACCCCAATTTGTACGGTGGGATGGTACTTGTGGATATTGTAGTTGCCAATTTGTGGATGGCAATTTTACTGTTTGGGATTGGAAGGAACGAAAAAATTGATAAATGGTTGAATGCCGATGACTCTGCAATTACCAATTTAAAGAATAAAGTGGCATCTTATGCTGCCAGTGTAACCAGAAATCCGACTCTAGATGATCTGATTATTATGTTGGCCCTTGCTTTCGGCGCTGTAGGTATTGCCCATTGGGGCGCCGACTGGATCTCCGCCTTTTTATCGAACAATTTTGATGTCTTTAACGATAAAAAAAGTGCCTTGTCTTCCTTCTCATCTTCCTTTTTCTGGATGATCTCCATTGCTACGGCAATAGGAATTATTTTATCTTTTACTAAATTCAAAACCTATGAAGGTGCGGGAGCGAGTAAATTAGGAAGTGTTTTTATCTATATTCTGGTTGCCACTATAGGTATGAAAATGGATCTTGCAATGGTTTTTGACAATCCGGGACTTATCGCGATAGGCCTAGTATGGATGTCCATTCATGCCGGTTTATTAATTTTAATTGCCAAAATGATAAAAGCACCCTTCTTTTTCCTTGCAGTGGGAAGCCAGGCGAATGTAGGGGGCGCAGCAAGCGCACCTATTGTTGCTGCAGCATTTCACCCTTCTTTAGCGACAGTAGGCGTGCTCCTTGCTGTTTTTGGATACGTGGTGGGAACCTATGGTGCCATCTTAACTACAATTTTAATGCAAATAGCCGCGGGCAGTTAGTAAAGACTCAAAATTTATATGATATTTGCCTCCCGTAATTCAACTTATATTCATGAAAAAACTTAGCCTCTTATTGGCAATTCTTATTAGTATTACTGCCTGTTCAAAGAAAGAAAGCAACCTCCTTATAAAAGGAAATGTTGTTGGTCTTAAAAAAGGAACTATTTACCTTCAAAAAATTGAAGATACCGTTCTTATTAACGCTGATTCGGTGAAAATAAATGGTGATGCAAACTTTGTTTTGGAAGATTTTATCAAGAGTCCTCAAATCATGTATTTATTCCTGGATAAAGTGGATAATGTGGAATATGATGAACGAATTGAATTTTTTGCTGAAGAAGGGGAAGTAACCATCAACACAACTTTAAAAAACTTTGCAGTAGATGCAAAAGTTTCAGGCTCTGCCAATCAAACAAAATTGATGGAATACCGGGAAATGATGTCACGCTTCAACGAAAAGAATCTTGAGCTTATTCAAAATAATTTTGAAGCACAGCGCGATAATAACGAGGAACTTTTGATCAAGACAAATAATGAATACAACCGGCTTTTAAGCAGAAGATATTTGTTTACCGTAAATTTCGCGGTCAATAATAAGGACTTGGAAATCGCTCCTTATCTGGCCCTATCCGAAGTTTTTGACGCCAACATAAAATATCTGGACACCATTTATAATTCCATGACCCCACATGTTCAAAAATCCAAATATGGAAAGGATTTGAAAGTATTCCTAAAAGAACGAAGGAAATTGGAAAAGTTGGAAGTAAAAGTGGAGGAACAGTAACGACAAAAACCACTTGGAAATGTCAATCTGAACGCAATGAAGAATCACAAAAACAATCCTCGAATTGTCATTCTGAACGCAGTGAAGAATCCCGCGTTCTCAATGGGCGAATCATATTTGAAAGCCGAGACCATTTTTACAACACGAACCGAGCACTCATACTATGGATTCTTCCTCGCCCAAAAGCTCCTTCAGAATGACAAACTAAACGGTTAAACAAATCAACGATTAAACGAATATAGATGTGTAATTGTTTAACTGTTGAATTGTGATTTATCGGTATAACGAGCAGAAAAGCGACGCGGTTACCCGATAATAATAAAAAGATAGCTTCATTTCATTCAGAACGAATTAAACGAATAACCTATAAACATAAAAAAACGGCTCTGGCACAATAAAAAAAACTCCCCCGTAATGGAGGAGTTTTGAGCCGATGGAGGGACTCGAACCCACGACCTGCTGATTACAAATCAGCTGCTCTAGCCAGCTGAGCTACATCGGCATCGAATATTTTTTACAATTCGTTTATTTTAGCTACCAAAGCATTTGCTTTAGCTTCAAAATCTTTCTCTATATCTTTAAAATGTTGTTTTTTATTTTCAACATTTTTTTGATTTATCTTTGCCATCAATTCGTCAAAACCAGCTATAGCTTGATCTACAATTGCTTCCGATTTTTTAGGTTCTTGTTTAGGGTTTGCTAATTGATGAATATATGCTGCTTCAATTATATCACCCATCACATAATTTACATCTCTCTTTAACAATCTTATACTTGCCATTATTTCTTAATTTTAGGCTGCGAATTTAGGCTATTTTTCGATATAATTATACACTTACCTCCAATATTTTTGCATTTATGCTTTCAATTGAAATTTTAGAAATACAGGCAGGCACCAACATAGTCTCTCCCTGATTAAGCACTTCCTGATTTCCATCGGTTTTAACGATAGATTTCCCTTCAACTCCCATCAAAATTACGAAGGAATCCAAATCTGAATAATCCCTTGTTATTTCCGAATCTAATTCAATAATATTGGTATTAAAATACTGGTTATAATACAATTCTGAAGATTGATTTTTACGCTCGTCGTATTTTATCCTGAAATCATCTTTATGAGAAAGATCGATTGCATCCAGCGCTAAATTGGTATGTAGTTCCCTACTCTCACCGGATTGTGTAACGCGGTCCCAATCGTAAATCCGATAGGTAATATCTGAGGTTTGTTGAATTTCAGCCAATAATACTCCTGCTCCTATCGCGTGAACAAAGCCCGGATTAATAATAAAAGCATCTCCTTTATATACTTTTTCACTGTTTAATGTATCTACCAGTTTATTGGTCTCAACCAATTCTTTATATTCCGCTTTCGTAATCTTGTTTTTAAAACCCATTATTACTTCGGCATCTTGATCTGCCTGCAGGATATACCACATCTCAGTTTTTCCGAAAGAATTGTGCTTTTCTTTTGCAATTTTATCATTAGGATGCAACTGTACCGAGAGCGCTTCGGCAGCATCGATGAATTTTATTAGCAAAGGAAATTTTGTGCCAAATCTCTCAAACACCTTTTTTCCTACAAACCGGGATTCAAATTCTTCCAACAGCCATTTAATGGATTTTCCTTTATAAGATCCATTGGAAATAATGGAATCATTTCCGTCTACATCAGAAATTTCCCAACTTTCCCCGGTTTGTGAAGAAGGGCTATTTTTGTTGAACAATTGCTTTAGTTTTTGCCCTCCCCAAATCTTTTCCTTCAGGATCGGGTCAAATTTCAATAAATAGAGATTATTTTTCATCTTGTAGTTTTTTTAATTTTTTTAATGCCGTAATTGTATGTTGGGAGGCATTCATATTATTGTAACGCATCCTGAGAATTCCGTTTTTGTCAAAAACAAAGGTTTCCCGGCCTGGATCAGACGTTCCATCGTCCGCATTTACCAAGGTGTTTGTCATTCATTGTGTCGAGCGAAACTGTTTTTAATTCGTTTTCCATAATTATTATTTTTTGTCTTGTTCTCTAAATATTTGCTTCCTCGTTTCGTATTTCAGTTATTATGTCAGTTGTCAAAATCCAATCAATTCCTTTTTTGAATAATCCTTTTATCAGCTTTTTATCTCCCGTCCAAAGTGGAGATTTCAGTTCGAGTGCAAGCGCAAGGAAAGGTGCATCAAATTCATCCACATCTTTGGTAAGTTCGAATGCTTTTTCCCAAGTTGGCTCTCTGATAGATTCCAAATCAATCAAATCTATTTTTTTGAATAGAATGCGTTGCATAAAGTTCAGTTCTTTTTCTGACAATCCACTAATTTTCAATAGTTTTTCCTTGCGGTTTTCAAGTTCGTCCAACAGATAAGTTGGCGAATAAAAATCAAACGTATCGGACGAATTCAGCAAAAGGTCACTTATTGTTCCATTTGGGCTTAAAAGTCCACTAAAAATTATATTGGTGTCGACGACGATTTTCACTTTACAAACCGACTTTTGTTTTTATTCCACCAAGAAGATTTGGATTCGGATGAAAGTTCGTCGATTTGTTTTTGGGAAGCTTTGCTTTTTGATGCTATTTCTCGGAATTTCAGGTAGTCCAAAATTCTTTGAAGTCCGACCAAATCCGTTTCGGAAGATAATCGGATTAATATTTCTTTATTTGTTCTTTCGATTTGCATAATTAAATGTACTCAAAATTCTTAATCGTTCCAAAATTTTTTCTCAAATGCTTCCTAATTTTAGGAGAAAAATAAATAACAAATGCTTTGTCTCCTTTAAAATAATCTGTATTAAAAACTTTACCATCCTTATCCTTAAGTTTAACAGATGGTACAGTTTCTCCTTTTTTTAAAGACATTTAATTTCCAATATAGGTTACAAAATTTCTTGGTGTTTCGTGCAAAGTTACAGAAAGTTCAAAATCTGATTTTAATTTTGGTCTCAATCTGTTCCAGATCACAACGGCAATATTTTCAGCAGTGGGGTTTAGATCTTTGAACTCCTCCACCTCAATATTTAGATTTTTATGATCAAAAGGAATTTCAATTTCATTATAGATAAGGTCTTTTAAAACTTTCAAATCTATTACAAAGCCGGTTTCCGGATCAATTAATCCGGTTACAGAAACTGTGAGCTCATAATTATGCCCGTGATAATTTGGGTTGCTGCATTTCCCGAAAACAGCCTCATTTTTTTCCTGGCCCCAATCCTTGCGATATAACCGGTGGGCTGCGTTAAAATGAGCCTTCCTGTGTACTGTTACTTTCATTGTTGTATAGATTGATAATACTTGTCAAATATAATCTTAAACCATTCGGTATAGCGTTCCGGGTGGTTTTTCATATCTTTTTGAACATCTTCTAATTTTATCCATTTCCAGGCTGAAACCTCCTCAGGATTCAAATCAGGAAGATCATTGAAATTTCCCACCAGAATATGATCGAATTCATGTTCAGTTAAACCATTATCAAAAGGCGCTTTATAAATAAAAGCCATGGTGTCTTTTAAATTGGTAGTAAATCCCATTTCTTCCTGTAATCGCCTTTTCCCCGCTTCAATATTGCTTTCTCCTTCGCGCTGATGGCTGCAACAAGTGTTGGTCCACAGTCCCGGGGAATGGTATTTGGAAAGGGCGCGTTGTTGCAACATTAATTCGTTTTTATCATTAAAAACAAAAACCGAAAAGGCACGGTGCAACAGTCCTTTTTCATGAGCTTCCATCTTGGGCATTAATCCTATAGGTTCAT
>JBBRGD010000016.1:0-13162 GCA_038241065.1 Flavobacteriales bacterium | reverse complement strand
GCATTGGGTAAAATTACAACTTTCAGAAAACTTATAAATATGGAACTTGGAGAATTTGTTTTAAAAGTTGGTCTTGCAGTAATTGCAGGAGTTTTTATTGGTGCCGAACGTGAATATAAGGGGAAAAGCGCCGGGTTAAAGACCAATGCCCTTGTTGCTTTAGGTTCCTGTGTTTTTATCCTGATCTCGCTGGAGTTCAGAGGAGAGCAAAATGTAGATGTCACACGGGTTTTAGGGCAGGTAGTCACCGGGATTGGATTTATAGGCGCCGGAACCATTCTCCACCAGGGCACAAAAGTAGAGGGATTAACCACAGCGGCAACTATTTGGTGCAGCGCGGGTGCTGGAGGTTTGGCTGCAATAGGAATGTATAAGGAACTTGCTGTAATTACCATTTTGGTGATAATTATCAATTTCGTATTTAGCTTTTTTGAAGTTAAATTAAAGCATAGGAGGAATGCCTCTGAAAGCAAAGAAAGTTAATCTTCCCCGATTTTATTGGCTTTTTTTTCTGGAGCCTCTTCAATATCACTTTTTAGCTTGTGAGAGGATTTATCATATTTCCCCTTCAAATCATCCAAAACAGAACCTTTCCAGAGTTTTACGCCCGAGAAATAAGAAGCCCTACCTATTAGGTGAGCACTTACCGGAGCCGTAAGCAATATAAAAAGTATGATAGCCAAAACTTTAGTGGTAATGGACAATTCTTTAAAAAATACTGCTGCTGCAACCAACAATAATCCAATGCCCAAGGTAGCAGCCTTTGTTGTTACTGATATACGCAAATAGGTGTCCGGCATCCGGATCAATCCCACGGCTGCCAGCAGGACGAAAATTGCACCAAATGAAGCTAATATCCCAATAGTTATTTCTGTCATTATTTATTTCTTTTTTCAAGATAGTAGGAAAAGGCAACCGTACCCAAAAACGCAATAAGAGCCAATATCATTGCAATGTCCAGAAAGGTAGGCCGATTGGTGATAATGCTATAAACTGCAATAATACCAATCCCCGTAGTAATTATAAGATCTAGCGCAATCACCCTGTCAACAATGCTAGGCCCTTGTAAAAACCTGATGATGATCAAAATTTCCGAGATTGATAAAATCGGGAGTATAATGTAATATAAAAAGTCGTACAATGTCATCTTAAAATTTCCAGAATGCGTTTTTCAAATCCGTTTTTAATGCTTCGTATAAAACTTTCCTTGCTTGTAATATACATAGAATGAACGTATAAAACCTTTTTATCATCAGATACGTCAAGGCTTAGGGTTCCGGGAGTAAGGGAAATAAGATTTGCCAAAAGGGTTATTTCCAAATTCGTGTTTGCATCCAGAGGCACTTTTACAATCCCCGGGGTCATGTTATAGTGTGGGGTCATGACTTCATAAGCCACTTGTAAATTTGCTTTCACCAATTCATATAAAAAGAAAATGAAAAAAGTTATTACCTTGGGAAGGATCCTAAAATATTTTGCTTCCCCGGTTCCGGATGTGATGAGCCACAACATAAAGAAACTGAGAAGAAAACCAAAAAAATAATTTGCAAAGATAAAATTACCCGTAAGGGCAACCCAAATAAAGGTTAGGAGAATATTTGACAAAAACCTGTTTTTCATTAGTTCAAGTTTTAATTATTATTTAATACAGCATCAATGTATTGTTGATTATTTATCAATTCATCTGCAACCCTTGAGGATACCTGTTGAATTTGCTCTGCGCCAAAACCTATATATAAGGATACGAGCGTTAAAAACACAATTGGCCCTATCATTTGGGATCTTTTGACCGATGTCAATTTATGAAAATATCTAAAATTCAATCTTTTAGGTAATTCAACCTTATCTTTCCAGAACACATTGGCCCATATTTTTGCGATAATAATTAAAGTTATGAAACTTGCAAAGAGTATTGCGCCTACGATCCACCAATTTTCTGCTGTAAAACTAGCGGAAAGCAGGGATATTTTTGGCCAAAATCCAGAAAGCGGAGGGATTCCTACTAAAGAGAACAATGAAATTGCAATTAAAAAGCTGATCTTAGGACTATCTGCATACAATCCACCTAGCGAACGAATGCTGTTGGTACCTTTTATCCTATAAATTAAACCACTTATCATAAATAAATTAGTTTTTATAACAATATCGTGAATTAAATAGAAAATTGCCCCTGCAATAGCAACCTGTGTATATAATCCCAAACCGGCAATCATATAGCCAATATGGCAAATAATAAGGTAAGAAAATACTTTGCGAAGGTTGTTTTGTACCAGAGCGCCCAGGCCTCCGGTTATAAGGGTTAAAAACGCAATTATCAAGATGGTATTTATCAAAAATTCATCAGCGACGAAAATTAAAGTAAATACCCTAATCATGGCATAAACTCCCACTTTTGTCAACAAACCCCCAAATATTGCAGATACTGCAGATGGCGGGGTATGGTAGGAATCTGGGAGCCAAAAATAGAGTGGAAACACTGCTGCCTTAATTCCAAATCCTATTAAAAATATTATTGCTGTAACATCAACCAATCCGCGGTTTTCAATTAATGCCACTTTAAGGGAAAGATCCGCCATGTTAAGAGAGCCGGTTAAACCGTAAAGTACAGCGATGGCGGTAAGAAAAATCATGGAACCCAAAATATTGAGGGTAAAATACTTCACGGCTCCTTCCAATTGCGCTTTTTCACCTCCCAGGGTAATTAAAACAAAGGAGCTTATAAGGATTATTTCAAACCATACATAAAGATTAAAAATATCACCGGTTAAAAAAGCACCGTTGAGCCCTAATAAAAGGAAATGAAAAATAGGAAAATATCCAAATTTAAGTCTGGCTACTACAATTGAGGCAGAAGAAAAACTGGAAACAGCCAATCCGGAAATAGCTGTTAACAACACCAAAGTCGCCGAAAAGGTATCGGCTACAAAGGTAATCCCAAAAGGTGCTGGCCAGTTTCCGGACTGTACGGTTTGAGTACCGTTTTCCCAAATATAGGAAAAAAGCCAAATAGCAACCGCGATATTCACAAATCCACCTACAATACTAATTACCCTTTGCCAGCTAATTTTCTTCCAGGAAAACATTATTATTATGCTCAAAAATAATTGAAGCAAGAGGGGATATAT
This sequence comes from Flavobacteriales bacterium, assembly GCA_038241065.1. GTDB lineage: Bacteria > Bacteroidota > Bacteroidia > Flavobacteriales > Flavobacteriaceae > Gillisia. Next base: position 10,037 of record JBBRGD010000016.1, on the reverse strand, counting down.
AACTAATTGTTGTGTCATGAATCTTGGTCTATTTCGTTCATTTCATCCAAATCATCGGTTTTTACCACTTGATAGGCCCTTTTAATCAGGATTATCGCAAAAGATTGCAAGCCAAAACTTATAACAATAGCGGTTAATATTAATGCCTGCGGAACAGGATCGGCGTATGCTGAAAGGAAAACATTTGAATCTTCGGGGATTATTGGCGGACTTCCTTTGGTTATTCTCCCGAGTAAAAATATAAGCAGGTTTGCCCCATTACCCAAAATAATGATCCCCAAAATCAATTTCACAAGACTACGCCGTAAAATCATGTAGATCCCTGCAGCGTAAAGCACTCCAATAATAATTGCTAATACTATTTCCATATATTAAGCAGATTCTGAAATTGTGAAAATTATGGTTAAAGTAACTCCTACGACTACTAAATAAACCCCTATATCAAAAAATAAAGCCGATCCAATTGTCCCAAGGACTGAAATGGGTTCGGGCATCCAAATTCCGGTCATAAAAGGCAGACCGAGACCTAATATTGGAGCAATCGCACTCAAAAATGCCAATCCCAGGCCTACCGGCATTAAAAATCCCGGATGAATGCGAAGTAACGCTTTTGTTTTTGAGAGACCGTTGGCAAAGGAGTGCAATACAAAGGCGATAGAAGCTATCAATCCGCCCACAAAGCCTCCGCCGGGCAAATAATGCCCCCGTAACAGTATAAAGATCGAAAAGATCAACAAAACAGGCAAGAGATAATCTGAAGCTGTTCTTAAAATTATTGTTTTCATTGCTTTATCGCTTTTTTAGCTTTCTAAATTCCTTAGCGCTGGTCGCTGCTTTTCAATCTCAATTTCAGCAACCCAAACACCCCAATCGCGGCAATGGCTAATACTGAAATTTCAATGAGGGTATCTGCTCCCCTGAAATCTACCAAAATGACATTTACCACATTCTTCCCATGCGCCAGCAGATAAGCATTTTGAGCGTAATATTCACTGACATCTCTTCCTACCTGTTCTGCCAACACTTCCATGATAAGAATGGTAATAATGGATCCAAAGGCAATAGATATAATTCCATCCTTAATACGCATCTTATGATCGGAAAGATTCAGATACTTTGGAAGACGATATAGCACCAATACAAACAGAATGACCGTAAGAGTATCTATAGAAAATTGGGTCATTGCCAAATCCGGTGCGCTGTAAAATACAAACAGCAAACAAATGGAATATCCAACCACTCCCATAGATGCCACTGCTGCCAATCTGGACGATGTAAATACAGTATACAGAATTGAAACCAACATTATCAGGCAAATTGTAACCTCATAAAATGTCAATTCCAAAAGCGTTGAATAATCTAATGAAAAAGTAGCGGTTTTAAATAATTTATATCCTGTTAAAATAATCATGAAAATAATGATCGTTTTAACGTAATTTCGCAAATACCCGTTTTGGAAAAAATTTGTCCACAGATCAGAGAATTTTGTAAATAAATTTCCAAAACCTTCATTGATAGATTTAGGTGAAATAAACTCCAGTTTTGAAATTCTATTCTCCAATTTTGCCGAAGGTTTTACGGTGAAATAAAGGATAGTTCCGGCAACAATTGTTATTGCACTTAACAAAAGAACAGTGTTGAAACCATGCCAGAGTTTCAGATGAATATCTGCGCCATCGGCACCCATCGCATTTACAACCGGAGTTAGAAGCGATGAATCTATTATCCCGGGGGAAATCCCGAAGAGTATTCCTGCTAAAGCCAGAATTACAGGTGCCACCCATAAAAGAGGGCTGGGCATTTTTACCTTTTCATAGGCTTCGGGAAGTTTTCCTGCAAATGGTTTTACTCCAGCTACAAAACCTGCATAAAAAAGCAATATTTTCGTGATAACGATCAGTACCGTCAATAAAACAGCAGTTCCGCCAACCTGAAGGGTTCCTTCATATATTAATTCTTTTCCCAAAAATCCCAAACTTGGGGGGATTCCCGCACTGGAGATTGCAGCTAAAAATCCTGCAATGGCAACAGGAAGCAGTACCTTTCTAAGACCTCTTAACACCGTAACATCTCTGGTTCCGGTTTGTAAATCTATAATACCCGTCACTAGGAACAATGTCGCTTTATACAAGGCATGAACAATAATAAACAGGGCCGTGGCCAGCAAGGCATCACGGGTACCTTGTCCAATCATAAAAAACATGATCCCCAAGGCCGAAATTGTAGAATATGCCAAAATCCCCTTTAAATCTGTTCTAAAAAGTATATGAATCGCAGAGTATATCATGGTGACAGCTCCCACAATTATCAGTGTAGTATTCCAGAATTCCTGATTTCCTAGGACTGGAGTGAACCTCATTAATAAGTAAACTCCAGCCTTCACCATAGTTGCGGAATGCAGGTAAGTAGAAACGGGAGTTGGCGCTTTCATTGCATCGGGCAACCAAAAATGAAAAGGAAATTGCGCCGATTTGGTAAAGGCAGCTATAAAAAATAAGGATACAATAAGAATATAATAAGGACTTGCGGCAATTTCGGCACCGGAATTCAGCATTTCTGAAATACTGTAAGTTCCGGTCACAGAACCTAAAAATACGGATCCGGCAAGAAGAGTCAATCCTCCAAGGCCCGTTATAGCTAAAGCTGTTATTGCTGATTTTCGGGAACCTTCGTTTGAATTGTTAAATCCAATCAGGAAAAAAGAGCTGATGCTGGTAAGTTCCCAGAAAATAAAGAGCGTGATCAGATTATCTGAAAGGACTAATCCAAGCATTGAGGCCATAAACATGCTTAAATATCCATAAAATCTATCGAGATATTTGTGGTTTTTGAGATATGCAGCAGTATAAACAAATACTAAAAACCCAATACCGGTAATCATCAACGAAAACAATAAGGAAAGCCCATCCAGAGTAAAATCAAGATTTACATTGAATGATGGGATCCAGGAATTATGTTGAATAATTACTTCCCCGTTTGAAATTCTGCCAATAAATTGGGCAAAATAAATAAATAGGGCCAATGGAATTGTTGCTGAAAGGATAGCCAGTTTTCCTTTAAAAAACTTGCCGGCCAGAACCAAAAACAAAGAAAATATAAATCCTAACAGTATTGCTACAAGCATATTCTTTAAAAATCGGTTATTCGCAAATATACCAGATTTATTGAATTTCTAAGTGTGGAAATTCAGTTAAATAGCATCAAAGGCATATATTTATTAGCTATGTATCAAATAAAAATTTGTTTGATCCTTACAAAATATCTTAAAAAGATGATTATTCCATCTATGCTTATTTTTTATTTTAAAAAAATATTAATGGATTCAACCTTTACCGATAATTTTATTGTTCTTTATCAACAAAAAAATACAATGAAAACTCAAAATCCCCACTATTGATAATCTGGAATACTTTTATGAAAAATATATAATTTTATCTTTAAAATCATTTTTTTAAAATTGCAATATCAAATTTCATCATGACAAAATTCATACTATTTTTTCTTCTTTCCAGCTTAACATTTGGGCAAACCAATAATTATCATGTTTCATTTGAAAATCCGGTTCACCATGAAGCCTTCATCAATATAAATTTTCCTAAACTCCGCAATAATAACCTTACAGTAATGATGAGCAGATCCTCTCCGGGAAGATATGCTCTTCATGAATTTGCGAAAAATGTTTACAATCTTAAGGCCACAAACAGCAAAGGTGAAATTTTAAAGGTAGATCGTCCGGATCCATATTCCTGGGAGATAAAAGGACATGATGGAACCGTTAATTTAAGCTATACTCTATTTGCAAACCGGGCTGACGGGACTTATTCTCAGGTAGATGATACACACGCTCACCTTAATATACCTGCAACCTTTATGTATGCAAAAGATCTTGAACACAGGCCCATCGAAATTAATTTCAACACTCCTCAACATTTAAACTGGAAAATTGCAACCCAACTTAAAGAGATAGATTCAGATACCTATTATGCCCCCGATCTTTATTACTTTATGGATAGCCCCATAGAAATAAGTGATTTTGATCTCCGAGAATTTGAAATTAACGGACAGATCATCAGGTTTGCTTTGCATCATAAGGGAAGCGGGGAAGACTTTAACCAATATTTTGAACAAGTAAAGCAAATTATAGAACAGGAAAAAATGGTGTTTGGGGAATTACCTAATTACGATTATGGTAAATATACATTTCTGGCTTGCTATATGCCTAATGTCTCGGGTGATGGAATGGAACATAGAAACAGTACGGTTTTAACCGATTTGACAAGTTTGGCCAACGGAGGTATGAAAGAAAATATAGGTACTGTATCCCACGAATTTTTTCACTCCTGGAATGTTGAAAGAATAAGACCTTCAAGTCTGGAACCTTTCGATTTTTCAAAGGCCAACATGTCTGGTTCGCTTTGGTTCGCTGAAGGATTCACAAGTTATTACACAAATCTTATCCTCTGCAGAGCAAAAATTATTTCCCCTAAAGAATATGTTGAAAGCCTTAATAAAAATTTTAATTATGTTTGGAACTCTCCTGCAAGAGCATATTTCAATCCGGTGGAAATGAGTTATCAGGCTCCATTTGTAGATGCAGCAACATCTTTAGATCCCGTAAACCGTGAAAACACTTTTATTTCCTATTATTCATACGGAAGCGTTTTAGGACTTGCACTAGATTTAAGTCTGAGGGAAAAAGGACAGACTTTGGACGATTTTATGAAGCTTATGTGGCTCAACTATGGCAAAACCGAAATTTCCTATACTTTACAGGATCTTCAAAATACCCTTGGAACTTTTGCCGGAGAGACATTTGCCTCACACTTTTTTAACAACTATATTTTTAAAAGTGAAATGCCGGATTACCAGAAACTTTTTGATCTTGTAGGACTTAGCATTATCCAAAAAAAAATTAAACCCTACTTTGGGGCACCACTCAAAGATGTAGATAATACGGTTGTTATTTCGGGCAATCCCAATAAAAACAGCCCAGCTTATAATGCACTGCTTTCCAATGGAGATGAATTAAAATCTATTGATACAACTTTATTAACCAATCTAAATGACTGGAATGCAATCGTTAAAAACAAACAATCGGGTGATACGGTGGAAATCAGATATTTTAGAAACGGAATTGAGAAAAAAACTTCCCTAAGCTTTTCTGAAGACCAAACATATTCAATCTCCATTGATAACAATGCAAATAAAGCAGCGATTGCAAGTAGACAAAACTGGTTAAAGAGTCAGGGGAATTTTGAATAAGATTTAAAAAAAATCATAAAAAAACCTGTTGCCAATAAAACAACAGGTTTGTAAATTAAAACAGAAAAATATTAATCTGCCAAAATAATGGCTTTGTTGTCTTTCATTTCGAGGACTCCACCTTTAACAGGATAGAAAAGTACATTTGTACCTTCAACTCTAAAATCTTTAGAAAGATCTTTAAGAAATTTAGGATCCGCTGATGCTAAATTTATTTTAACCTCACCTGCAACCAAAAGGGAAACTATAGCAGCATGATGGTTTAACATTTGAAATTCCCCTTCTATTCCGGGAACTTTTACTGCTTCAACCTCTGCGTGAAATACTATTGCTTCCGGAGTAACAATTTCTAAATACATAATTTTCGAGTATTGGTATTCAGTATAGAGTACTTAGTATTGAGAAGTCTATCCTACTCAATTCTCTATACTCAATACTTATTCTAAGCTTCGGCCAACATTTTCTCACCAGCCTCGATTGCATCTTCAATGTTACCTTTAAGGTTAAAAGCAGCTTCAGGAAGGTGATCTAATTCCCCATCCATGATCATATTAAAACCTTTAATGGTTTCCTTAATATCAACCAAAACTCCTTTTAATCCGGTAAATTGTTCTGCTACGTGAAAGGGTTGAGACAAGAAACGTTGTACACGTCTTGCCCGGAACACAGCTTGTTTATCTTCTTCTGAAAGTTCTTCCATTCCAAGAATCGCGATAATATCCTGAAGTTCTTTATAATGTTGCAACAATTCTTTAACACGTTGTGCACATTTATAATGTTCATCCCCCAAAATTTCAGCAGATAAGATCCTTGAAGTAGAATCCAATGGATCTACGGCAGGATAAATACCAAGCTCTGCAATTTTTCGGGAAAGTACTGTTGTTGCATCCAGGTGGGCAAAAGTTGTAGCCGGCGCAGGGTCAGTTAAATCATCCGCAGGCACATAAACCGCCTGAACTGAAGTAATTGATCCATTTTTAGTTGAAGTAATACGTTCCTGCATAGCTCCCATCTCGGTAGCCAAAGTTGGCTGATATCCAACGGCAGAAGGCATCCGGCCTAAAAGCGCTGATACTTCAGAACCTGCTTGGGTAAAACGGAAAATGTTATCTACAAAGAAAAGCACATCTTTCCCCTGACCTTCTCCCGCGCCATCGCGAAAATATTCTGCTATAGTAAGTCCAGAAAGCGCTACTCTTGCACGTGCTCCCGGTGGTTCGTTCATTTGTCCAAAAACGAAAGTCGCTTTTGATTCTTTTAAAGCGGATTTATCAACTTTGGAAAGATCCCATCCTCCTTCTTCCATAGAATGCATAAAATCCTCACCGTATTTTATAATCCCGGATTCCAACATTTCCCTCAAAAGGTCATTTCCTTCACGGGTTCTTTCACCAACTCCTGCAAATACAGATAAACCACCGTGACCTTTTGCAATATTGTTGATCAATTCCTGGATCAATACCGTTTTTCCAACTCCAGCTCCACCGAACAATCCAATTTTACCACCTTTTGCATAAGGCTCTATTAGATCTATTACTTTAATTCCGGTGAATAATACCTCTTTTGAAACAGATAAATCTTCAAATCTTGGGGCATCCCGGTGAATTGGCAACCCATTTTCGCCAGCTTTAGGCAAATTATCCATTCCATCAATGGCATCTCCAATCACATTGAACAAACGTCCATAAATATCTTTCCCAATTGGCATTTGAATTGGAGATCCCGTAGCTACTACCTCCACTCCACGGCTCAATCCATCGGTTGAATCCATGGCTATGGTTTTTACAGTATTATCCCCAATATGGGACTGTACTTCCAACACCAATAGGGAACCATCTTTTCTGGTAATTTCCAAGGAATCGTAAATTTTGGGCAAATCGGCATAATCTGAGTTGAAAACTACGTCAACTACAGGACCAATAATTTGTGCAACTTTACCTGTGATTTTAGACATTATCTAAGCTTTAATTTTATAATCTTTAAAATTCAATTTGAAGATTCCCTGTAAATTAAAATATTTTGCGGGTCATTTTCAGGCCGCAAATATAGTTTTTTTTAATTTAAAAAGATAATAGCTTTTTTGGTATTTTTTGAATTTTATCAATGAAAAACCCTCCCAAAAAGAATGGGCTAAAAAAATAAATAATTTATACTTTTAATTTATATGGAAGCTGGGATACACGATATTATAAAGGTTCCCTGTATTAAAGCACCTGCATATTCTCCAAACCATTGTGAATCCGGCTTCCTAGTCCTGTTAATTTTAATTGCCTTAAAACGGGTTTCGTCATATTCCGATTAAAACACTAAGGACAGCAGGTGTTTTTTTGAAAATTATTTATTCCACAGTAACAGATTTTGCCAAATTTCGGGGCTGATCTACATTTCTACCCAACATTACGGCTATGTGATAAGACAATAGCTGAAGCGGTATAGTAGTTAATAAAGGTGTTAAGGATTCTATAGTTTCAGGAATTTCTATTACATAATCTGCCAAATTCCTAACTTCTTCGTCCCCTTCAGTAACTATTCCAATAATTTTTCCTTTTCTGGATTTAATTTCCTGGATATTACTCACCACTTTGTCATAATGACCTTTTTTAGTGGCAATTACCACCACCGGCATTTGTTCATCGATTAAGGCAATAGGTCCGTGCTTCATTTCGGCGGCCGGATAACCTTCGGCGTGAATATAAGAAATCTCTTTTAGTTTTAAGGCGCCTTCCAATGCTACCGGAAAGTTAAAGCCTCTACCCAAATACAAACAATTTGGCGTATTCTTATATTTATCGGCTATTTCTTTAATATGATCGTTGGAGGTTTCCAAAACCCTGGTGATCTTTGCGGGAATCCTTTCCAGTTCCTGTAAATGAAATCTGAACTGGGAATCTGAAATTGCACCTTTATATTTAGCCAATTTTAAAGCCATCATAGTAAGTACGGTAATTTGAGTTGTAAATGCTTTGGTAGAAGCCACTCCAATTTCCGGGCCTGCATGAGTATATGCCCCGGCATTGGTTTCACGGGAAATGGATGATCCCACTACATTACAAACCCCAAACACGAATGCGCCTTTTTCTTTAGCAAGCTTTATAGCAGCCATTGTATCAGCAGTTTCACCACTTTGAGAGATTGCAATTACCACATCATTTTCGTAAATCACCGGATTTCTATACCTGAATTCTGAAGCATATTCCACCTCCACCGGTATTCTTGCCAGATCTTCAAAAATGTATTCTGCAACCAATCCTGCATGCCATGAAGTTCCGCAGGCAATAATAATAATTCTTTTTGCATTGGCGAGGCGTTCAATATTATCATCTACCCCGGACATTTTTATAATGCCTTTATCCACCAACATTCTTCCACGGTAAGTATCCTTGATAGCATTGGGTTGTTCATAGATCTCTTTCAGCATAAAGTGATCATATCCGCCTTTTTCTATTTGTTCAAGGTTCATTTTTAATTCCTGAACATAAGGATCTACTAGGGAATCATCATGAATCTTTCTTATTTTAATTCCTTTATCCTGTCGAATAACGGCCATTTCACCATCTTCCAGGTAAATAACATTACTGGTAAATTCAATAAATGGCGAAGCATCGGAAGCGATAAAAAATTCATCTTCTCCAATTCCTATTGCCAATGGGCTTCCAAGACGGGCTACTATAAGTTCATTTGGTTTCCTTTTGTCAAAAACGGTTATGGCATAGGCTCCAATGGTTTGGTTTAGCGCAATTTGAACTGCTTTTCCCAATTTTACATCTTCCTTGACCATAACATCTTCAATGAGGTTTATCAAAACCTCGGTATCAGTATCAGATTGAAAAGTATATCCGCGTTTGACGAGTTCTTTTTTAATGGCTGAATAATTCTCAATAATCCCGTTATGAATAATAACCAAATTTCCCGAATTGGAATAATGTGGATGGGAATTTACATCGTTTGGAACCCCATGCGTAGCCCATCTTGTATGTCCAATTCCTATGTTACCTTTTGTTGAAATGCCTTCTTCAAATTTAGCTTTGAGATCAGCAACTTTTCCTTTGGTTTTACAAAGATTTAGATTCTGCCCATCGTATAAAGCAATTCCGGCACTGTCATATCCTCTGTATTCAAGGCGTTGCAATCCGTTTAAAACTATTGGATATGCATCCCGATACCCTATATATCCTACTATTCCGCACATATCTTAATTGCTTGTTTCTGTATAAAAAATATTTAATTTGAGCCTTTTGGAAACATCTGCCGCCAGATTACCATATAACACGGTTCCTTCCGGGGTGAGAACTGAAGCCGCAGGAATCCTGTTAATCCCGTCTAAAGGAGTTCTCAAGGCTGAATTTCCAATCAGGTTAATATTTTGAGTAACCACCAAACCTAATCTTACATTTGTAGAATCCTTATTCAGGATCCTGTTCACATGTTCAGTAATTCTTAATTTATAACTTATTCCGTTTTTGTCTTCATTCCTGACCAATCTCCCGGAATGTGATGAAACTGAATTTAAAGGAGCAACCTGATCAAAAGTTTGGTCAAAACTATAATCAATCAATGGCTGATTGGTATCCAGATTGTATAAATAGATACGTTCCGGCTCTGCTTCCCCCCCTTGTACTTTGTCCTGGTTGACGTAAAATGTCAAATTAGCTTCATTAATAAGCCAGTTATTTGCTCTTAACTCTTCTATTTCAGATTCATCTTCAAAAAGTTCTATAATGACCATGCTACCTTCACCGCCTTTGACAAAAAGATTTTCGGCACCAATTTCGGGA
>JBBRGD010000015.1:0-13274 GCA_038241065.1 Flavobacteriales bacterium | reverse complement strand
AATTTTCGTGATCACCAATCCTGAGGTAAAGGAGAAGATCAGGCCTATTGCCTGGAACCAGTCGGTAATTACAGATTGTTCCCATTTGCTGGTATTTGCAGCCTGGGACACTTATACTGCCGACAGGATAAACAAAATGTTTGATCTTACCAACCTCATTCGCGGTACAAAGAATGAAGGATGGGAAAATTACCGACAAATGTTATTGAACAGCTATCCACAAAAAGATGCTGAAGAAAACTTTAATCATGCGGCAAAGCAAGCCTATATTGCTTTTTCCCAAGCTATATCTGCCGCAGCTTTTGAAGGTGTTGACAGCACTCCACTAGAAGGATTTGATCCTGCCGCATTGGATGAAATCTTAAACTTAAGAGAAAAAGGACTCAGAAGTTGTGTTATGCTTCCATTAGGTTACCGCGACGAAGAAAAAGACTGGTTGGTGAACCTTACAAAAGTCAGAAAAAGCAAAGAGGATCTGGTAACTCTTATAGAATAATTTTTAATTACGATGAAAATTGAAGCCATTGTTTTTAATTTAAAGAGCAGTGAAATTATAATATCTTAAAAAAAATAAATATGAACAATTTTGAATTTAAAAATCCGACAAAAATCCTATTTGGGAAAGATCAGATAGCAAAACTAACAGAAGAAATCCCTGAAAACGCCAAAGTATTATTGCTTTATGGTGGTGGAAGCATCAAAAAGAACGGGATCTATGATCAGGTAAAAACAGCATTAACAAATTTTGAAGTATTGGAATTTAGCGGAATCCCCGCCAATCCGGAATATGCTATTTTAATGGATGCCTTAAAGGTGATAAAAGAAGAAAACATCACGTTCCTATTGGCAGTTGGCGGAGGATCTGTAATTGACGGAACTAAATTTTTGTCTGCAGCCGCTTTATATAAAGGTGATTCCCCCTGGGAATTGCTCACAGAAGGAAAACCAACCCAAAAAGGAATGCCTTTTGGAACCGTATTGACCTTGCCGGCAACAGGCTCTGAAATGAACTCGGGCGCTGTAATCACGCGCAGGGAAACAAAAGAGAAATTAGCCATGGGCGGACCGGGTTTATTTCCTGTGTTTTCAATTCTGGATCCCCAAGTAATCCAATCCATTCCAGAGCGTCAATTGGTCAACGGGATCACCGATGCTTTTACTCATGTTTTGGAGCAGTATATGACCTATCCTGCCGGAGCATTTCTACAAGATCGTTTTTCCGAAAGCATCATGCAAACCTTAATTGAGATCGCACCGAAAGTTCTAAAAGACCCATCCGATTATATCGCGGCTTCAAATTTTATGTGGAGTTGTACGATGGCCTTAAACGGATTGATCCAAAAAGGAGTGCCAACAGATTGGGCTGTTCACGCCATAGGACACGAATTAACCGCATTGTTTGGCATTGACCACGCGAGAACATTAGCCGTAATTGCGCCAAGCCATTACAAATATAATTTTGAAGCAAAAAAGGAAAAACTGGCCCAATATGCCGAACGGGTGTGGAATATCACTGAAGGATCGACAGATGAGAAAGCTCTTGCTGCCATTGAAAAAACAGAAAGCTTTTTTAATGAGTTGGGAATAGACACTAAATTATCTCAATATACAAAGGACTATTCCGGAACCGCTGAACTCATCTCAAAACGTTTTACCGAACGCGGCTGGTTAGGTTTGGGGGAACATAAAAGTTTAAAACCTTCTGATGTAGAGAAAATTGTAACAATGGCTTACTAGTCAAAAACATCATTAATTCAGATAGCCTGCAAGTCAAATAAAGATTTGCAGGCTTTTTTTATTTGAAAAACCCGGCTACTACCCGTTGAACAGTTTATTTAAAAAAATTGTAGCTCATTAAATAAACTAAAAAAGCCACTCGTTAAAGTGGCTTTTTTAGTTTATTTAATTTATTTTTAAGAGCTTCCTTAGCGATTGCGGGGAAATAAAATATCTAAAATATCCCTTTTAAGAGTTCCAGGACGGCGACGTTCCGCTTCTCTCCAGTTATAATCGGCATCATAAGCGCGGTCACCGTGTAAAATAAAAGCACCCGGTTCCAATTTCGCCCTGTATACATTATTGCAACTTGTTGCGCGTGGCTGATGTCCGGGCGGACGATTTGGGTACCAAATTCTGCAACTCCCCGGTGGTGGATAATGGCCTTTGGGAACACCTTTTAATTTACGAGGGGAAAGCGTTCCGGTGCGGGGAAAAATCACCCGTCCTAAAATAACTTCATTATTTCCCTTGTAGTTTCGATCTGCCTTATGGTAATCCTCAGTATTGTGATTCCCTTTTTTATGCGCTTTATTTTTATGCTCCTTCTTATTCTTGTGATTATTCTGGGCAAGAACATCTGAAGTATTTATAAAGAGAAGAGTACACATAACCATCAATGTCATTATACTTTTTTGTATCATAGAATGGAAATTTTAAATTAATAACATATTAATAACCAAAGTTTGTACCAAACTTTTTGCAATTATTGAAGCAGAGTTTTAAATTTTCCGCAAATACACTGAAAATTATAACAAAAATATTAGGGATAAATCAAATGAATAACCTTTCTCTCCCGCTTTTCTCTTGCTTAAACTTCCTTGACAATAATTAATTCATAAAACAACACCTTTTTTTTATGGGATTCGATAATTGGACTATTAATAAGGGAGGATTAATTTGTTAATTTTTCTTTCATTTATTTTTGGAATTGCTTTTATTTATTTTCGTTGTTTTATGATAAAAAACGTAATCATTCCTAAGATTTTTTAGTCGAGATAGGAGCCTTATTTCAACCTGATTTTCGCCATATTTTCAGCTCGTTTTTTCAAAGTTATTTAGCCACAGCATAGAGTTTGATCATTAATAAACACCTAGTTGGATGAGCTTTTTTTTATCCATTTTCAAACAAAAAAATCAAATGTGCACAGATATGAATCATCGTATTAATAAGTTAATTATTAGAATACTGATTAATAAATTAACAAATTCAATATTAGATATTAACATAACGTAATTATTAATTATGAAAAAAAGAACCGGAAATATGATAATAGTCATATTCTAGTCTTCAATTCTAACGCAACTTTGAACAAATTAATAACAGGAACTATGACAAGAAAAGAGTATGATTTTTTAGACGAATATTCATTCCAAATGATGTGTATTATGGCATTCAGACTTTCCGAGTCTTAGAAAAATTTAATATTATGGGACTTTCGTTTTCGAAAGAAAGCTTGGTGGATAAATGTATTGATGGAATGACTAATTTAAGAAAAAAAACAAGTTTAACAACTTTAGCTTAAGCGAACAATTTCCTCTAATTTTTCGGGTTCAAGGATAGTGATTGTTTTTCCTTTTGTAGTGATATAGCCGCTCCCTGAGAAAGATTTTAGGGTATGTATTACACTTTCTCTAGAGTAACCGATAATTTCGGAAATTTCTATTCGTGACAAAAAGAGGGTTTTGTTTTTATTTGTTTTTCTGTAATACGCCAATAAAAACAAGGCAACTGCACCTTCGATATTTTTAAAATCGAGGTTGATTAGCCAAGAAATAGTTTGTGATAAAGTTTGGTTCAATTTTTTAGATAACTGTAATGCAAAAACGGGATTGACAATGTACATCTTCTTTATGAATTCGGGCGAAATAACGAGTGTTTCGCATTTCGTTATTGTGTAAACACTGTATGGGTAATTTTCGGATGTAAAAATATAATCTAAGCCAACAATATCATTAGTATGTAATAATTTAACAATTCTTTTTTGTCCCTTATTGGCATAAACGACTTTACATATTCCATCTAAAATAAGATAACAATTAACAGCGAAGCTCCCTTGCTTGAAAAGAACTTCGCTTTCATCAAAGTGTACAACAGTACAACTCTTCTTTAGCAGTTCTTTATCTTCTGTTGATAACCTATTAAATATTGGAAGTTTGAGATGAGCTTCAATCATAAAAAGTGATATTTTTCACTTGCAAAGATAGGTGTTTTGAACTTTATTAAAAGTATTAATTCTGTTTTTTTAGTAGAATACTTGACCATCTTTTTTTTAATTCAACTTGGTCTATGCGTTAAATTTGTGCGGTGAATTTTAATTAAAAAAATAGATATTTATTATGAAAGCTTCAAGAAAAGAGCATGATTTTTTAGGAGAGTTAGACATTCCAAATCACTTATATTATGGTATTCAGACATTCAGAGCTTTAGAAAATTTTAATATTACGGGACTTTCGATTTCGAAAGAACCCTTATTAATTAAAGCTCTGGGTTTCGTTAAGAAAGCTGCTGCGTTGGCAAATAAAGATTGTGGTGTTTTAGACACAAAAAAAGCCGAAGCAATTTGTTATGGTGCTGATCAACTTATTGCGGGAAAATTTGATCAAGAGTTTGTGAGTGATTTAATTCAAGGAGGAGCGGGAACTTCGGTAAATATGAACGCAAATGAAGTAATTGCAAATATTGGTCTTGAATATTTAGGTTACAAAAAGGGAGAATATAATTTTTTACATCCAAACAATCATGTAAACTGCTCTCAATCTACAAATGACGCCTACCCTACTGCTTTTAGGATAGCGCTTTACCTAAAAATGGGAAGTTTCATTACTATTTTAGAAGGTTTGGAAATTGCTTTTTCAAAAAAGGAAGTTGAGTTTAAAAGTGTTTTGAAAATGGGACGCACGCAAATGCAGGATGCGGTTCCTATGACTTTAGGACAAGAGTTTCACGCTTATGCAACTACAATTGGTGAGGATGTTAAGCGATTGAAAGAGGCACAAAGTTTGTTATTAGAAATAAATATGGGAGCTACAGCCATTGGAACTAAAGTGAATACTCCAGAGGGTTATGCAGAAATATGTGTGGATTATTTAGTAAAAGAGGTTGGTATCCCACTGACATTGTCTCCGGATTTAGTTGAAGCCACTGTTGATACAGGTGCTTATGTTCAAATAATGGGTACATTAAAAAGAACGGCTGTAAAAGTTTCTAAAATATGTAACGATTTACGTTTGTTGAGCTCAGGACCAAGAACAGGATTCAATGTAATCAATTTGCCGGCACGTCAACCAGGTTCTTCAATTATGCCGGGAAAAGTAAACCCTGTAATTCCAGAGGTAGTAAATCAAACTTGTTTTTACGTAATCGGTCAAGATTTAACAGTGACTATGGCAGCAGAAGCCGGGCAACTGCAATTGAATGTAATGGAGCCTGTGATTGCTTTTGCAATGTTTACTTCATTAGACTATTTAGGAAATGCAATCGAAAGTTTGGTAGATAAATGTATTGATGGAATTACTGCAAATAAAGATCATTGTTTCAATATGGTCATGAACAGTATCGGAATTGTTACTCAATTAAACCCAATTCTTGGTTACGAAGAAAGTGCCAGTATCGCTGGAGAAGCACTTAAAACAGGCAAAAGTATTCATGAGATTACGGTTGTTGAACGTAAGTTGATTTCTCAGTTTAAATGGGATGAAATTTATTCTTTAGAAAATTTAATTAACCCTAAGTACATAAATGCATAAACAATAATAAATAATAACAATTTAAAACCAATTAATTATGAATACTAGTTTAATAAAAAAGGGAATTTTAGTACTGTTTTTGTTTGTCTCCACATTACAAATACAGGCTCAAACCAAAGATGACAGTACTAAGATATTGCCAAGAGTTACCATTCTTGCAACTGGAGGTACTATTGCAGGTGCAGGAGAATCTGCAACAAAAGCTGCTTATACTGCTGGGAAATTATCGATTGATATTTTATTAAGTGCTGTTCCTCAAATTCACGATTTGGCCCAAATTAAAGGAGAACAAATTGCTAAAATTGGGAGCCAGGATATGAGTGTTGAAGTTTGGTTGAAACTTTCAAAAAGGATAAATGAGATTTTTGCAGAAAATTCTGCAGACGCTATTGTAATTACTCATGGTACCGACACTATGGAAGAAACAGCTACTTTTCTTGATTTAACAACATTGTTTGACAAACCAGTTGTATTGGTTGGGGCTATGCGTGCTTCTACAGCAATGAGTCAAGACGGGAACAAAAATTTATTAGATGCAGTAATGGTTGCTGCAGATCCTAAAAGCCAAGGTAAAGGGGTTTTAGTAGCTATGAATGAGTTGGTTTTTGACGCTAGAGATGTAACAAAAACTATTTCCACCAGTACGGCAACTTTTGATTCCCGTAATTTCGGACCAATTGGTTTAGTATATGACGGAAAAGTAAATTACTACTATGAATCACTGCGCGATCCTTTAAAAAAATTCGATGTAACCAAAGCAACGTCTTTACCTCAAGTTGAAATTATATACGGATATGCAGATGCAAGTCCAGTTACAGTTGATGCACTTTTGGATACAAACGTTAAAGGAATTGTTTATGCTGGTATGGGGAATGGTAATTATAATGCTGCTGTTGGTAATTCTCTTGAAAAAGCATCTAAAAAAGGTATTGTTGTTTGTCGTTCTAATAGAACTGGATCAGGTAAAACTACATTATTTAATGAAGTAGATGATGCTGCACTTGGTTTTGTTGTTGCAGACGATCTTAATCCTCAAAAAGCCAGAATTTTATTGATGTTATCTTTAATGGAAACTAGTGATCGCGATAAAATCCAAAGCAACTTTTTCGAATATTAATAATAAAATCTAGGTAGACAAGGAGTCATAAAAAAATGACTCCTTGTTTAAAAACTTCACTTTGATTCTAAAACGAAGTGGTAAATAAATTAAATTTCTGAGCGTATGTTTTGGATTGAATTTGCAATCCTTTTAGTTATGATCCTTATTGGATCTCGAATGAAAGGGATTGGTCTTGGAGTAATGGGAATATTTGGATTGGTGATTTTCGTATTTGGCTTTCATATGAAACCCAGCGGACCTCCATTGGATGTTATGCTAATTATTATTGCCATTGTTACTACTGCCGCAACGCTTCAGGCATCAGGCGGCTTGGATTATTTAGTAAGTTTAGCCGAAAAGGTAATTAGAAATAACCCATCAAACGTTACTTTTATTGCCCCTTTTGCTACCTATGTTTTATGTTTGTTTGCAGGAACTTCTCATATTGTATATTCCATATTACCCATAATTTCTGAGGTTGCAACTAAAAAAAGAATACGCCCGGAACGCCCCTTAAGTGCTTCTGTTATTGCTTCTCACATAGCGTTGACCGGAAGTCCAATTAGTGCGTGTACTGCTGCTCTTGTAATACTATTAGGTTATTCGGGAGCCCTTTTTGATGTTATGCTGATTTCTATTCCAGCAGGTTTATTAGGAACATTGGCCGCTTGTATTGTTGTCAGGAAAAAAGGGCTGGAATTAAATGAGGATCCAATTTTTTTGGAAAAAATGAAAGATCCTGAGTTTGCAAAAAGTATTGATTCCAGTTCAGAAGGCAATGGAAATAAAGTTAAAGCTGGAGCCAGGACTTCTGTTATGATTTTTAGCGTGGCGATTCTGTTAATTGTAATTTCCGGGGCTTTTCCAGATTTATTGCCAAATTTCGGACCAGGAGAAGAAGACTTAGTTGTTAAGGCTGACGGTACCGTTTCAATGGTTACTGTTATCTGTCTGATTACATTAGCTGCTTCTGCCGCCATGATGCTAATTACAAAAACCACTGCAGTTGCAGTTACTCAAGTTAGCCTGTTCAGTTCTATGGCATCGGCTACAATATCCGTTTTTGGTGTTGTGTGGATGGCTTCTACTTTCATGGAAAACAATTCGGAAATTATTAAAGAATCCTTGGGGAGTGTTGTAAATGCATATCCTTGGACTTTTGCCATAGCCTTATTTGCTTTGGGAATTATTATGTTTAGTCAGGCTGCTACTGTTAAGACTTTGATACCGCTGGGGATTGCTCTGGGGTTATCTCCTTTAGTCTTAATAGCTTCCTTTCCTACCGTAAATAGTTTCTACGTATTACCGGGTTATCCAACATTATTGGCAGCCATCGATTTTGACAGAACAGGAAGTACAAAAATTGGAAAGTACGTTGTTAATCACAGTTTTAATCGTCCTGGTTTTGCCTCTACAATTGTTGCTGTCGCAGTAGGATTCCTATTGGGATTCCTAATATTATAAATTATAAAAATTAAAATTTAAAAATGAAAAAATATTTTGTTTATTTAGTAGCTATTTTATTGCCAATTGTCGCAGTTGCGCAAACCCAAGAGAATAAATCAGACTTGGAATACGAGTCATTAATTCCTGTAGCAAAACAATCTTTATTAAAAAATGTCGATGTTATTTTTAATACCCGTTTAGCATTTGACAACAGATTTGAAGAGGGAGAATATCAAAGTTCTAACTTTTCTGCCAATCAATTCCGTTTGGAAGTTAAAGGTAAAATACATGAAAAGGTAAGCTTTAGATTTCGAGACAGATATACCCGCGAACATCAAGTGGGAGATCTTGACGGTATGAGCAGATCAACGGATCTTGCTTATTTAGTTTTCAAACTTTCACCTCAAACAAATCTTACCGTTGGTAAACAATCTGCTGATTGGGGTGGATGGGAGTTAGACTTTAATCCGATTGATATTCTGGAATATAATGATCTTATAGAATATGCAGATAACTATTTGATAGGTGCAGGTATTTCCCATACTTTGAAAGGGGGAAAAAATAAATTTGGACTTCAAGCATTAAATACCAGAACAAAATCTTTTGATGTTCAATATGAAGGATATGATCTTTCCGGGATTACAGCTGCGAAAGCACCTTTAGCGTTTGTAACTTCTTGGAGAGGAAGCTTATTTGGAGGAAAACTGGAAACAAATTACAGTTACAGTTACTTTACGGAAGCTAAAGATAAAGTGATGAACTATTTTGTATTAGGTAATAAGTTGAATTTAAATAACTTTACACTTATGTATGATTTTCAATACAGTCTGGAAGATTTAGATAATAAAGGGATTGCTACGCGTATCATTACCACTGGAGACTTTCAGGCTCCGGCACAAGATGTTAAGTATGTTGAACATTGGATGAGAGCAGAATATCAAATTCAGCCTAGCATTAACTTACTTTTATCGGTTATGACAAACAATACATATGCTAAATTTGACGGTAGTTCAAGCGAGAAATTGGTTACTACTTATGGATTAATTCCTACCATACAATATTCGCCTTTCAAAGATCTAAACTTAAAGTTTTATGCCAGTTATGTAGCCAGAAAATACGACTACTCTAATTTTTCAAAAACTCAGTTTTCATCTTCAGACAGAAATACAGGAAGATTAAGTATTGGGATTATTGCGCCATTATTGGTATTATAATCTAATTTGAATTTTACTGAAAAGAGGCTGTCTTCATAAGACAGCCTCTTTTTTTTACCTTTATTTTGATTAATTAGCAATTGATTGTTAATCTAAAAAACCTTTTCTGTTTTTAATCCCAGTTTTAGTAACACCCAAACTACCAGCTAATCGGCCTGTAATCTTTCAGGAATTTTCCGCACCAGTGTTTTCCGGTATTGATCCCATCAAATAAAGGATCCATAACCCTTGCGGCACCATCTACTATATCCAAAGGGGGCTGAAAATCGTCTCTTTCCTGTTTTAATTTAACCAAGGCTGCTGGATCTTCATCTGTAACCCAGCCGGTATCTACCGCATTCATAAATATCCCGTCCTTGGCCAAAGTTCCGGCAGAAGTATGCGTGAGCATATTTAAAGCGGCTTTTGCCATATTGGTATGCGGATGTCGGTCTTCCTTAAAAACAGGGTGAAACTTCCCTTCCATCGCCGATACGTTGATGATGTGTTTTTTTCCTGTGTTGTCCTTTTTCATAATTTCTGAAAGTCGGTTGCACAACACAAAGGGTGCTACTGAATTTACCAGTTGCACTTCCAGCATTTCGGTGGTTTCTATTTCACCGAGTCTCAACCGCCAGGAATTTGTTTTCCTGAGGTCCACTTGTTGCAGATCGGCATCAAGTTTGCCTTCCGGAAATACATCCCGTGCAACAAGGCTATTGTCAAAACTATAAGGAATTTGAGATAATTTAGCCGAAGCCCGCAATCCAATTCCCGGTTCGGGCCCGTGCCAGGTAACCGGCGTATTTTGATTTGGTGAAGCTCCCGTAGTCAAAACCTTTAATTCCTGTAAACAATCCCCGTGATCTGTCAGGAGATTCCGGGTCGTTTCAGGCAGTGAAGCTATCGGGCGTTCTTCATTTTCCATTAAATGCTGATAGAATCCGGCCGGGCGTCGTACTGTTTGCGCTGCATTATTGATAAGGATATCCAGTCGCTCATATTTTTGACCGATAAAATTGCAAAAAATTTCCACACTTGGTATGTGCCGTAAATCGAGTCCGTGGATCTTTAAGCGTTGTCCCCACTCCGGGAAATCTTCTTCCTTTGAAAACCTCAAAGCAGAATCTACCGGAAAACGGGTGGTCGCAATCACGGTTGCTCCTCCGCGCAATAGCATCAGGGAGATGTGATATCCAATTTTTAAGCGGGAGCCAGTAATAACCGCTACCTGTCCTTTTACATCGGCATTCTGAAAACGTTTGGCATAATTAAAATCTCCACAGCTAGTGCACATAGAATCGTAAAAATGATGCATTTTGGTGAATTCAGTCTTGCAGACATAGCACTTTCTGGGAGTCTCCAGTTCCAGTTCGGTTTTATTGGCCAGATGAGACATTGGGAGCAATTTTGGAGCTACAAACACCACCGCTTCCCTGGCAGATCTTATTCCTGTTTCTTTACGTGCAGTTTTATCCTTGGCTTCTTGTTTGCGTTTTGAAGCCTTCTTTCCATCCTTTATTCTTCTGGAAAATTCGTCACGATTAGGTCTGGAAAACATTCCGGCCACTTTTAAAAGTTCTGTTCTTTGTTCCTTGGGAATATCGAAGATCTGATCTGTATCTTCTACCAATTGCGCTAATACAGCTATGCAGCTTATAATTTCTTCTGAAGTGATCGCGCTTTTAATCTCCATTTCATTCTCTTCTTTCATAAAAAAACCTGTATCAAATTTAGCTGAAACCTGTGCTTAGTTTGCCATAGCGCAAATATAGTTTTAAAATTTTGTGTAGAATCCGTTTTTTTCTCAACCGGAACAAAATTGATAAATGAAAATTTTGAAATTTTGGCCTGAGGTTTTGAAAGAAGACGTCTATAATTTTTTCATATTTTCGGGAAGTTTATTGAAGATCCTTAGAGTTTCTAATCAAACAATAAGATATACTGTTACACCAATAATAATTATGTTAAAATTGTATATTCGTTCGAATATACTATGTGACAGAAAATTTTTAAAAACTTCCAATAATTCTGTTTGCATTTAAACTAAATAGAAACGAACCTTATTTAAAACTGAATAGTACAAATTAATGATCCTTAAAAATGGAAAAAACATTTGAAAAAAGCAAGACCCAAAAAATTTTAAGAACAGGTGCATTTATTATCACATTCGCTCTTGCGTATTTCGGGGTTCAGTATTTCTTCTTTAATCAAGGAGCCATAGAAGAACAGATGAAAGATGCTGCGATTGAAATAAACAAAATTTCGCCTAAAATGATGGATGAATATTCCCGATTGGACAGTGCCACCACTATAGCCGACAAAACTTTTAAATATCATTACACGCTGATAAATATGACAAAAGAAGAAGTCAGTATTGATATTTTGACAAAATTTATTCGCCCTGAGATTATTGAGAATGCCAGGAATAGTCCTGAACTTAAAATATTCAGGGATAACAAGATCACAGTGAGTTACAATTATTATGACAAAAACGGGGAGTTTGTAACCAATATTGATGTAACCCCGGAATTGTATTGATTAAATAACAGATGGCTTTATACAGCCAGCCAAGGTTAGTGTTTCAAATATCCTTGAATTTAAAATAATCGATCGTTTAAACCGTCAATTACACCTCAGCCCTCTCCCCGCTTTCCCGGTAACTTTTCCTAAGTTTCAGACTTTGGAAAAGTTTGTCTGTGAATCGGACATTCGTGATATAATTAAAGTGCTTTTTAAAATTATTTTGAGAAACCCGGGTTCACTTAGTAATTCTTACAGCGAACAAAAACTCATATAATCATAAAAAATCATAAGATCTTTAAATATCAAAGGGGATTGATCACCTCAATTTTCATTTTGCAAATTTTTGCACTATTTTGTTAAAGATTGTTAAATTATTATCCCTATTTTTGAGCATTTAAACCTCGATTATTTTATGCAAACTCCCCCCACTCCTGCTCAACCAAAATCAATCAATCTTAAAAATCCGGCTAAACGAATTGTTGTAGGTATTCAGTTTTTATTTGTAGCCTTTGGCGCAACGGTTTTGGTGCCGCTCTTAATTGATGTTGATCCCGCCGTGGCTTTGTTTACAGCAGGGGTTGGAACGCTCATTTTTCACGTTATTACCAAGGGAAAAGTACCGGTATTTTTAGGAAGCAGTTTTGCTTTTATTGCGCCTATTATTGCCGCTACCAAACTTTATGGGTATGCAGGTGCCTTATCAGGTTTAATAGCAGTGGGGATAGTTTATGGCGTTGTTTCAACCATTATTAAATTATGGGGTTTAAAATTCATCGGAAAAATATTTCCATCGGTCGTGATCGGGCCCGTTATTATGATCATTGGTCTGTCACTCGCTACGGTAGGAGTTGATATGGCAAAAACCAACTGGCCCATCGCTCTTTCAGTATTGATCACTGCCATTGCAATTGTTACCTATGCAAAAGGAATAATAAAATTGATCCCTATTTTTATTGGAATTATTGTAGGATATATAATCTCCGTCATTGCCGGCCTGGTGGATTTTTCATCTGTAAACGAAGCCGCATGGTTTGTAGTGCCGGAATTCACCACTCCTGTATTTAGCTGGGGCGCAATTATTTATATGATCCCGGTTGCTATTGCCCCTATTATTGAACATATTGGCGATATGTATGCCATTGGCGGGGTTGCAGGCAAAGATTTCGTGAAAAAACCAGGTTTGCACAGGACATTACTGGGTGATGGGGTTGCCACTTCCTTCGCTGGTTTTTTAGGCGGACCGCCAAACACAACTTACTCTGAAGTTACCGGTGCCATTGCTTTAACCAAAATCACCGATCCCAGGATCCTGCGGATTGCCGCAGTTACCGCGATTGTTTTTTCTATGGTTGGAAAAATAAGCGCCGTTTTAAAAACGATTCCTCCGGCTGTTATTGGGGGTATCATGTTATTGCTTTTTGGAATGATCGCCAGTATTGGCATCAAAACATTAATAGATGCCAAAACCGATTTTTCTGAAACCC
>JBBRGD010000014.1:0-13376 GCA_038241065.1 Flavobacteriales bacterium | reverse complement strand
TTCATTGGTCACCTCAAAAAGTACCAACATTTCTCCTGAATAGTTTTCTTCTGATACTTTTTGAGGTAATATGAAATTATCCGTTACAAACTGTTTCAGGGTATTCTTAAAACAAGCTTCTTCCTGATTATGCACTGAATTCTGACATTCGGAAAAAACGGGATACGTCTCGAAATCCGAAAAATCATCCTGTGCCAAAACAGTTAAGGAAAAGAAAAAGGAAAGCAGAAATCCAAAATACTTCATATAAGGGGGAAAAAGTGTTTGGTTGAGTCACCTGAAAGATACCAATTTTTTTGTTGTTTCAAAATAAAGACAATAAAAGAAAAATTCCCAAACTGCTTTGCAATTTGGGAATTTAAATTATAGTTTAAACACGTTCTTTAATCTTGAACCTGGAATACAATTGGCAAGGAATACATTACCCCAACCGGTTTTCCGCGTTGTTTACCCGGTTGCATTTTTGGCAGGGAATTAATTACCCTTGCAGCTTCCTCCTCTAATCTTGGATGTGGTGCACGGGAACGAACATCGGTAACATTTCCGCTTTTATCGATCTTAAACTGTACTATTACCCTGTTTATTCCTGTTAAACCAAGTTGGCTTCCCAAATCTGCATTAAATTTCTTTCTTACGAATTCATCTATTTTTTCACTCATGCATTTTTTACGCTGATCGTTGTTTTTCATGCTCTCACATCCCGGATATATTGGCACATTTTCAATAACAGCAAAAGGCACATCGGCAATTACTTCTTCTACAGGAGCTTCTACAACATCCCTAACTTCAACGACTTCCTCCTGATTTGTCTCTGTAGATTCAATAATTGTTTCTTCCACTTCCTCTTCATCTTCAACTACTTCAATAACTTCTGGTGCAGGTGGTGGTGGTGGTGGTGGTGGTGGTGTATTTAATAATTCTGTAATTGGAATTTCTTCTTCTTCAAGTTCCCCTAAATTTAGCTGTCCGGCATCATATGCTGTTCTCTCATAAGTTTTCCATTCAATGGCCACGTAGGAAATTAAAAGGACTAAGATTAGACCCAACTGGAGAAAGAGGGTACTTCTTTTAGTTAAATCGGCTTTTGGATTTTTCTTGAGTTCCATAATTAATTACTGATTATTAAGGGTGGCTAATGTAAAAAAAATTTTCATAAAAATAAATTAAAATTTTGTTTTATGCGTTTTAAGAAGTTCAAAAAAACAACACAAAAGAGAAAAGCAAAAAGTACACCAATGCTATTGGCCATAATATCAGCCCAATCAGGCTGACGATAACTGGTTAGGGTTCCTTGCAAAACCTCAATTAACATACCAAAAACTATTACAAGAGCAGAAATATTAAAAAATACCCATTTATAATTACGTATTACGGGCTTTTTCATCAAATAATAAAAAAGCCATAACAAAGTCAAAATAAAATACGCAAACCCATGTAACATTTTATCGGTAGGGTTAAATCCCCCTACCGAAATTCTCCCTAATGGAATAAGGGATAAAATTGATATTAATAGTGTATATACAACCGCTATTAATAAAAAAATTCTAACTGCCAATTAGATCTTTATATTCTTCTGGGCTTAATAAATTGGACATCTGGGATTGGTCAGAAATTTTAAGTTTTATCATCCAGCCTTCTCCATAAGGATCTGAATTTACTTTTTCCGGGGTATTTTCCAGGCTTTCATTGAACTCCAGAATCTCTCCGGCAAGCGGCAAAAATAAATCTGAAACAGTTTTTACTGCTTCAACTGTACCAAAAACTTCATCGCGCTCTAAAGTTTCTCCCAAGGTTTCTACCTCAACATAAACTATATCGCCAAGTTCTCCTTGTGCAAAATCTGTGACCCCAACGGTAGCCACGTCACCATCAATTTTCACCCATTCGTGATCTTTGGTGTATTTTAATTCTTGTGGAATATTCATAAAAATTGTTTTATATAAGCACAAAGTTAATTTTTTATTCGTTTTGGTCACCTAACTTTTAATTAATTTCCGAAATTATATCTCAATGTAATTCCCGATCTGATAGTTGTTTGTGGAAATGCCGTGGAAACCGCATATTCAGAAAAAGTGTGATCGTAATAAATCAAGGCGGTTAAGTTTTTGGACAAGGCATAATCTGCAGTAAAATTGACCGCCCACAAGTCCTGTCCAGCTATTACCTGACTATTTTCCAAATCTAAATACCTAATAATATTGATGTTTTTTCGATAAGCCATATCCAGTTTGAAATTGAGATCACTGCTCAATACTTTGCTCCTGCCGCCAAAATTGGTGACGATCTTCAGGTCCTTAATTCTGTAGCCTAAGCCCAGCACGTATTCATTTCCCTTCACTTCGGTCAATAAATTATTGTCAAAACTTAGTGACAAAGCCCGGTCCTTTTTTATTTCTGCCAAGATCCGGATAGCATCATTGGTTTCCAGATCGACCCTTATTAAAGGGCTAAACATTTCCGTTAAGTTGATATTTGCAAACAACAACTTATTCATAAAATTATTTGCCTGGTTGACTTTGAACGGGTCTCCCGGATCAAAGTCCAGATTTGTTTGAAATTGATTAATAGTATAGCCTGCACGATATCCATGGTTCAGAGAAAATCTTCTGAAATTCTTTTTAAACCAATCCATTTTCATAAACCCGGTATACTTTATATCCCAATTAGGTAAAGGCACATCCCGAAAAGCGCCCAATTTAACCGAGGAGGGATCCTGGCCGGTATAGGCTGCTAAAAAGGCCGGTAATAGAACCGCCTGGTTGCTTTTTCCGTAACCTATGGGATAACCTTCGGCATCAACATCATTAGGATCTCTTCCATTTAAGGCAGCCAGTCTTTGTGCTATATCTAACCTGTTTTCCCTGAAATTTTCGAAAGTTTCAGAAAATGACTGATCATTTTTGTCAAAAGCAGTTTTAATTAATATCGTTGAGATGTTGAAATTCCCGAAATCATATGGGTTTAAGGGCTGATATTGCAGATCAATTGGGCTCACCCGGTAGTTTTCGGAAAAAGTTTCTGAATAAATCCTTCCTGCACTCAGGTCTATTGTAAGATCAGGGATAAGGCTCAAAGAGGCCTGTAGATCCAATTGCTTATTATTGACCGAGGTATACTGCTGGTTAAATTCCTGATATAAGGTTAACCAGCCATTTCGAGCCGCAAGGTAACGCACATCTGCCTGGCTGCCAAAGGTGAATCCGGCGGTGGGTCTTAAGGTTCCCATAAAACCAATGCTGTTTGTATATCCGGGCAAAAATATTCCCTGATTCCTCCTATAAGTAGCCTGAATTCTTTTAATACCTGTAAGCATACCAATGAGTGTATTGTACGTTTTATCACCCGATTTCTCCGTTCTGGCTTTCTGCGGTACTTTAGGTTTATTTGGATCAAGCGTGGGCACTCCTGCACTTCGTTCCTCAATAGTCTCAGGGGTGGATTTTCTCATTTTTAAACCTAAATAGTCATAGAGGTTTTGCATATCCATATTGGCATTGAGCTGATGAATACTGGAATTTTGAACGGAATTCCCTAAATCGGGAATCCCATCAAGATTAGCAAAAATTTCTGATCCACGCTGCCATTGGAAATCACCGGTATAAGAATATGTGGTTTTAATGAATTTTAGAATTGGAATTTTACTGAATGGCAATTCATAATTTACTTGTAAGGACTGAAAATGTTGATTTGGCGTACCAATTTCAAAAAATCCATCCCAGATTCCTATACTGTTATCGGCGAAATTTTCTTCATTTATATAATTTCTAATAATCCGATTATTGGTAGCATTGAAACTAAATTGTAAAGATTTTGTCAGGTTATAATTTACACGATATTGCCAATCATACATAAAATTACGCTGATATAGGGTTGGAATCTCTATATCATTCTCGGTTAAACTTGTCTCCCTAAATTGTTGCTCATTATATTGCCTGATTATATTTGATCCCAGAGTTATATTACTGGGTAAAGGATTAAAATTAAAATCTTTTACCAAAGAATAGTAGTCACTGCTGTCCAGGGCTTTAGCGTTTTTAAACGGCTCTATGGAAAGCGGAGCAAAACTATAATCGTATGTAGCACCAACCCGGACATTCTGACTTAAGGCGTCCTCAATTTCAAAATCCCGATAATCTACTTGGTTGTAGGAAGTTGAGATCGCAAAGTTTTCGATATCGTAAGGCATAGGTTTTCTTTCGCCAATGCGCTCTTTTCGAAGCCCTATAACATTGACACTTTGCCTTTTAGTATATACCTCAGATTGTTCCTTAACTCTATTCCTTTCTGCAGAATCCGTGATCTCGCTCAATCGGGTTTCAAGTTCCAGATCTAAAAATTCCTGATCGTATTTTGGGGTAATTAATTCTTCGCCCCGGCTGTAGTTAAACGGTATCTGAACCCCCCATTTTTGAGGCAATAACTGGCCCACGTTCACATTGGTTATCACATCGTATTGCTGAAGATCTTCCCTGCTGCGTTGATTAGGGCCTTGTTCCAGAGTTCCAAAACCTACTGTACTTCTTCTTCCTGTAGCTGAAATGGTTGCAAAATCGGCTAAATTGGCGTCCATATTTAGAATTGCAGCCCATCCGCTGTCATTGTCCAGGTCAGACATACGCAACTCGTTAAACCAAACCTCCCCGCAAATATCAGAAGCACTGGTGTTGGGCATCCCGTTTTTAATTCCCAGCATAAACAAACGCACATTTCCAAAACTTGGATTTCCCTTAATACCTACCCGTAATTCCCCAATTTGATATGGATCTTCAGCATTAGTCAAATTCAATTCTTCATCAAAATAATTTACTTCTGAAGATAATAATGAAGGATCGCCCAATACCCTTGTTTTAATCCGTTGCAATAATTCAAGGGACAACGACAATCTATTGGCTTCCGGCCAGATCTCATCAGCCGATACCGCACCAAACATAGTAGCAGTAAGAGGAATTTCTATTTGATAATAATTTTCGGTAAAATCTGTTCCCATTCTTATAAAAGCCACCAACTGCCCATCTTTAAGCGGAACTTCATTCACAAAAGATTCTGCGTGTAAAAACATTTCCAAATTTTTATATTGACGCATATCCACCTGAAAATTTTTGTATACAGCACGGGCATCCTGAGGTTCTAATTCGCATACTTTCAGGGAAAGGGATTGTTCATTTTGCCTTATAGTGGTATTGCTGTTATACAATTCTTCGCGCACTACCCCCGGAGGAAGCACATAAGGAATAGGTTCTCTTCTCTCATTTTCTTCGATGTTTACCGATGAAACTTCAAAGAAAGTTCCATTATCCAATGGTTGACCCGGATTTTCTGGATTTAAACTTTGATTGAACCTCCTGTAGTCTCCCCTTACCAAATCCATAGTTCCAAATCTAAGAATGGTGGGTTCTTCAAAATTATTTAAGAATAACCTCATAAACCGAATTGATCTAAAATCGGCTATGCCTCCTTTTGAGCTGGTAGGCTCAAAAATTGGAATCTTAAACTGTACCCATCGTACAGGAATTTGCTGTCCATTTGGTAGCGGAGCCGTAATTTCTTTTACATCGGCTATATAAGGGTTATTGTCTATATTCATCCCAGGGAAAATACGCACATCATACTCAAAGTAACTGTTGATGGTATTCATGGTATTGTCGCGGTTCAAATCCTCGGTAGTTGGAAGAGTAGAATTTCCCCTGTTATTATTGTCAATTCCAGACGGGGAATTTCCATTGGTGCCATTATAATTTCTGTAGCGATTTACAATGGATCCGGTAGGGTTTAAAAAATACTCATAATTATCGGCTGAAGGATCTGCTAAATTAGCAAAATTGGTAAATTGAACAGCTTCCTCTGCATCACTTAACCCATCAAATCCAACATCCTGATTTATGCGTTCCTGCCCCTCAGAATCAAAGGCATAGATTAAAGATTGGTTTGCCGGAACCCTTCCAAATGCAGTATTTATAAAGTTTTGGTCAATACCATCACGGGGCAGTCCATTTTCATATTGTTTCCTACCATCTTTTAAAACATCTTCAGAAATATTACCCAAATTGAAAGTTAGGGTTCCACCATTGTTATTGGTGTTTTCAGGATAAATAAAAGGATCCATCATCCAGAATTCGATAAATTCCACATTGGATTGTTCAAAATTTGTAGAGCTAAGGGATCTGGATATTCCCCCAAAATTCTCTTTCGGATTATTTAAATTATTTCCCCCTGCGGCGGTAGTATTGAAATTATAGGGGCCCCTCTCTCCGGGAAAATATGCCAGGTCCATAGTAAAAATCACCTGTGGTTGACCCTGAATCACATCGGTATTTGGAAATATTTCATCCAAAAAGACCCTCCTTGAAGCGAAGCCCGAGAGATCGGTATCGCTAATTCCGTTCGGCCTCAGACTACTGTAAAATATTGGATCTACGGTGTACCACGCCAATTTAGCACGCTTATAACCGGTTGCAAGATCCCCATTTGCAAGTTCACCACCAAATCCCAAAGGGACGCTTGAAAGTTCCCAACTCAATGGATTGCTAATAGAAATAGAGGTTTGTGAAGCTTCAAAATCGTCTATATAAACAGTGGCTTTTTGATCAAAATCATTCACCTTAGGCGCTCCGGGTTGCAAATAAGCAAACTCACCCCTTATAGAAATATTTGAAGTAATATCTGTATCAATATTGGGTAATTTATTCACCAATCGGGTTAAAAATGGTACCTCTGTACTATAAATTGCATTGAGGCCGTATATAGAATTATTCACCGGTTCCACGCTGTAATTTGCCTTTTGGGTCAATGGGCGCTCACTTAAGTTTAAATAAGTACCGCCAATCAATAATTTCTCATTGAATTGATGTTCAATATTTATACCGGTGAAACGTTTGGATTGTTGCCCGAAAAGCGAATTGTTTTCTGTTGAAATTTGAATAGGGATGTTGGAAGCCAATAAAGCATCATCTATTATTTGAACCCGTCCAAGTTGGTAATTCACTACATAATCTACCCCTTCCTGTAAAACCCTGCCTCCCGCTGTTACCGTGACTGAACCCTGAGGCAGGTTGAACCCGATTGGAATTCCCTCTACCTGTGATGATTTATACCGGCCTTTAAGCTGAAATTTATTTTTATCGGCTTGTTCCTGCTCGGCTTGTATTTTTGTGGTTTTGTAAAGGGCGCGGAAAACATATTTTTCCTGGTTGGCATTGTAGGTTTGGGGAAAATTATAATCTTCACCGCCACCATTTGGTGTATTATCCAGTTTTTCGAATAAATGCTCTCCAAAAGGTTCCACCGTTGTAAAAATAACCAGCCCATTTTGCGGCTCTATGGTAAGACCGGGAACGTAATCAAAAAACCCATCACCTCCAGCTACAGGATCATTATTTGAATCTAATTTATCCAGGTTGAACACCCGGAGCAAGGTAGTTTCTGCCACACCTTCGGGTAAGGGAAGATTGCTACCCTCGGCGGGAGAAATAAAATTTTGTGGCTGTGGATTGGTATATAAAATATTTAATCTGAAATCATCTCTTTCCAACTGAAAAGCGCCAAGACTGTAAATATTCTTCATCATCAAATCCCAAATTGGCTCATTGACATTTGTTACCGTGCTTTTAAGTAATTTTACAACCAGGTTTTGATTGACTCTTAAACCATCATTTTCATTCTGCACATTGGCATCTACCCCGTCATTTGCAAATTCACCAACCTGATATACCTGTCCGTTCAGGGTGTACTGAAATGCCACCGCTAAAACCTCATCATTGCTCAAACGTTGATTAAGGGTAATGTATCCTAAACTCGTATTAAGGGTATATTCTCTGAGTTGCAACTGGCGGGCATTCTCCAGTTTGTCAAAATCTGTACCCTGGGATACCGGTAATCCTCCAAACCCGTTTTGCACCGTAGCTATATCGCGGATAGCAGGGGTTAAGATAGATTCCTGGGGACCTGTTATCCCAAAGGGGTTGAAATCGTTATTGGAGTTATCAGTGAACGCACCGGGAGGTTGGTTAAAAAATCCTGCAGGCGGGTTTTCCAAACCTATATTACCGGTAATGTTGGATTCTCCTAAATCCTGGATACCTACAATATTTCGTGTATCGTTTAAATTCTGAATATTATTTACCCGGTTAGTAACCCAAACCTGGATACGCTGGATCTGTACGTTGCTGTTTATAAAAGGGTAATTCTGCAGAGATTCATTATAGTGATCCCTGAAAAAATGCGCTAAAAAGAAATGCCTGTCCTGATCATAATCTATTGCAAAACGCTCAAATTCTTCAATTGTGGCGCCACCTTCAACATTTACCGTTCTTCTTTCCGATTTTTGTTCTGAAAAAACCCCGGTGACACGCGTTTTTCCGAATTGCAATTCAGTTTTAACCCCAAATAAGCTTTGTGCGCCTTGAATAAGGGCACTGTTCAACGGCATACTCACATTTCCTACCTCAATTTTCTGCACAATATCATCCTCGGTAGGAGTGTATTCCAACCTAAGCTGATTTTGAAAATCGAAAGTAGATTCGGTATCATAATTCGCTATTACCTTCAATCGGGTTCCAACCTGGCCCAATAGGCTAAGTTGAATGCGCTGATCAAAATCGAAGGTTAAGTTACTCCGGTTTCTTGGGGAGAAAGCCGGATTATCCTGTTTTGTATAAAGCAGCCCCAAATCCATAGCAACGCTACCCTGGGGAACTACCTCTATTTCCTTGCCGCCAAATACACTCTCAAAAAAGCCGGAATTCACATAATAACTTGGCAATAGATCTTGTTGCGCATCAGGATCTCCTTCCCTGTTTCCGGCAATGGCATTGTTCTTTTGCTTAAAATAATTTCGGATTTCTTCCTGAATTACTAGCTGTTGGTATTCTTCGGGGGTTAAAATAAGTGGGACGGAAAGATTATAAGTACCTAGTTTTTCGGTATAAATATACCTGTTCAAAATAGGGTCATATTCATATCCCATGATTATATTATTGGGATTTGGGAGTGAAATTTCCCCAAGAACATGACCTGTGCGGGTAGAATCCTGAGTTGTAGGTGGTTCCTGAGCAAGTAAATTGTTGGGAAAAGCCATTAACCAAAAGATAACAAGCAAAAATAATCGACCCAATTTAAAGTTATTATTTATCAAAGTTGATTATAATGAAATTACAAATTCTTTAAAGACAGCTTAATAATAGTTTCTACTGTTGGGTCGGTGGTTTCTTTCATAATTCGGTCAACAACCTTTTCGGCCGGTTTACGTAAAAATCCTAGGGTTTCCAGTGCAGATAACGCTTCTTCCCTATTTGTATTGTTTTGGGAAACAAAAATTTCATCAACACCGAACACTTTTAAAATTTTATCTTTTAGATCCAAAATCACCCTTTGTGCCGTTTTGGTTCCGATTCCTTTAATTTTTTGAATAGTAGCGGCATCACCCGAGGCTATAGCTTCCATAATTTGTTTAGGTTCCAGGGAAGACAGCATAGTACGCGCGGTACTGGAGCCAACTCCCGAAACAGAAATCAATAATCGGAACAACTCCCGTTCCGATTTTTCCATGAAGCCATATAAGGTTTGGGAATCTTCCTTCACCTGCAAATGGGTATATACGTGTATGACTTCTGAATTTTTTAAAAGTGAAAAGGTATGTAGAGATATATGAACAAAATATCCTACTCCATTGCAATCAATTACAACATGAGTAGGATTTTTTTCTATTAATTGCCCTTTTAAATGATAGATCATGGATAAAACGAATGTTTAGTAACCAAATGTACTAAAATAAAATAGAGCCCCAAACGATAAATAAACTTCCTATAAGAGGCTATTTTTCCGTCTTGCTTAATTTTTCCTTTTCCTGTGCATCTACAACAGCGATCGCTGCCATGTTCACTATTTCATTCACGCTTGCTCCCAATTGCAAAATATGAACCGGTTTCTTCATTCCCATTAAAATTGGACCTATTGAATCGATTTTATTGAGTTCCTTGATGAGTTTATAAGTGCTGTTGGCAGATTCTAAATTTGGATATATCAAAGTATTAACCTTATTACCTACCAATTTTGAAAATGGGAATTTGCTTTTCAGCATTTCCTGATTCAATGCAAAATCAATTTGCAAAGCGCCGTCAACACAAAGATCAGGGTGGTTTCTATGTAAATATTCAACCGCCTCTTTCACTTTATTGGCATGCTCGTGGTTTGAAGAACCAAAATTTGCATATGAAATCAT
Source organism: Flavobacteriales bacterium (assembly GCA_038241065.1). Lineage (GTDB taxonomy): Bacteria > Bacteroidota > Bacteroidia > Flavobacteriales > Flavobacteriaceae > Gillisia. The sequence continues at coordinate 3,160 of JBBRGD010000014.1, read as the reverse complement.
TGCTATAACAGGTTCCATTCCAAAAAACCTAACGGTTTTTGCTGTCATAAGCGCGATCTTGGCCAGATCTTTGGCAGAAGGATCAATATTTATTGAAGTATCACTTATAAACAAAGGACCACGCGAGGTGCTCATCAAATTGATGGCGGCTATCCTATCTATACCTTTTCCCATCCCAATAAGTTCCAATACTGGCTTAACTACGGCAGGATAGGCTCTGGAATAGCCGCACAGCATTGCATCTGCATCACCTAGGTTTACCATCATGGCTCCAAAGTAATTTCGTTCGCGCATCAGATTTTGAGCATCGTATTTGGAAACTCCATTGCGATAACGCTCTCGCCAATACACTTCGGCATAGGCATTTCGGGGTCCTTCCTGCGCATCAGATTTTGAATCGATGATGGTAATTTTATTGTTATCGTGATCGAAATCAATTTCACTCATCAGTTCTTTAATGACATCTTCTCTTCCCAATAAAATAGGGATCGCAATACCTTCTTCAAATACAATCTGAGCAGCTTTCAACACAGCCAAATGATCTGCTTCTGCAAATACAATTCGTTTTGGATTCGTTTTGGCACGGTTCATTAAAAGACGGGAAATTTTATTGTCATTCCCCATTCTTTCCATCAATTCATCTTCATATGCCTGCCAATCGGTGATTGATTTTCTTGCAACCCCGCTTTCCATGGCAGCCTTGGCTACTGCTGGTGGCACCTTAGCGATCAACCTTGGGTCAAAGGGTTTTGGAAGAATATACTCAGGACCAAAATTCAATCTTGTTTCCCCATAAGCGATATTCACCTGTTCGGGTACAGGTTCTTTAGCGAGTTGTGCCAAGGCCAGTACGGCCGCCATTTTCATCTCTTCATTAATTTTTGTGGCACGAACATCCAAGGCTCCCCTAAAAATGAACGGAAAGCCCAATAAATTATTAACCTGGTTAGGATGGTCACTTCTGCCAGTGGCCATAATCAGATCTTTCCTAGTTGAAACGGCAAGGTTGTATTCTATCTCGGGATCCGGATTGGCCATTGCAAAAACAATTGGCCTTTTGGCCATGCTAAGCAACATTTCCGGGGTTACGATATCGGCAATTGAAAGTCCCAAAAACACATCGGCATCTTTCATTGCTTCGGTCAGGGTATCTATTTTTCTTTTGGAAGCAAATTCCCTTTTTTCTTCAGTAAGGTTTGGCCTGTCAGCTCTTATTACCCCCTTACTGTCAATCATGACTATATTTTCAGCTTTCGCGCCACAGGCTTTATATAATCTTGCACAGGAAACAGCTGCAGCCCCGGCTCCGCTGACAACAATTTTAACTTTTTCAATTTTCTTCTTTGCGACCTCCAGAGCATTGATCAATGCCGCCGACGAAATAATGGCGGTTCCGTGCTGGTCATCATGCATCACCGGAATGTCCAATTCCTCCTTTAACCTACGTTCAATTTCAAAAGCTTCCGGGGCTTTGATATCTTCAAGGTTGATCCCACCAAAGGTAGGGGCGATATTTTTTACTGTAGCAATAAAAGCCTCAACATCCTTGGTGTCTACTTCGATATCAAAAACATCAATATCTGCAAAAATTTTAAACAAAAGACCTTTTCCTTCCATTACCGGTTTAGAAGCTTCGGGACCTATGTCTCCCAAACCTAAAACCGCTGTTCCATTTGATATTACTGCAACCAAATTTCCCTTAGCCGTATATTTATAGGCATTCTCTTTGTCCTTTTCAATTTCGAGACAGGGAATTGCAACTCCCGGGGAATACGCAAGGGATAGGTCCCTTTGAGTTGAATATTTTTTAGTAGGGATTACTTCTATCTTTCCCGGTTTTGGTTTTTCGTGATATTCTAAAGCTTCTCTTATTTCGCTTTCCGTGCTCATTTTTTGTTTTTTAACTTAATAACAAAGATAACAAGATGGAGTGCATGAAGCTGCTTTATCTACAAAAAAGAAGCTTAAAACAGGTGAATAGTAGGGGGAAAATAATATAATAGCTTAATTTAAAATCATTCTAAAAGAAATAAAGTCTCATCTGGGCTTTAAGATTAAATCTTATTTTGTTATTGTTTCAACCTATGAAGAATATTTAGGGTACTTATCGCCAACTGAGGATAAAAATTAAAAAGAAAATTACCCGGTTTTTGGAAACAATTGATATTGAAAAATAGTAATGCGGTTTCAAATTATTATGAGGAAAGTTTAATGTTTTAAAAAATTAATGTTGCGCTTCAATCCTTCAAATTTTGTTCTTTTTACTGCCGATTTCCGAAAGATCTGATCAAAAGTTTCTTTAGTGATCTCTTGCCAGTCTTTTTTGTTCATCCCAAGCAAATCCGGATGCGGGTTGAACAAAGGTTCATTATGGGATTTTGAAAACTTATTCCAGGGACAAACATCCTGGCACACGTCACACCCAAACATCCAGTCATCAAATTGCCCCTTTAAAGATGTGGGCAACTCTTCCTTCAATTCAATCGTAAAATAAGAAATACATTTACTTCCATCCACCTTGTACGGCTCTAAAATTGCCTGAGTTGGGCAGGCATCAATACAGGCGGTACAGATTCCGCAGTGGTCAGTGACAGGAGTGTCATATTCCAGTTCCAAATCTACTATAAGTTCTGCAATGAAATAAAAGGAACCCACCTGTTTGGTCAGCAAATTAGAATTCTTGCCAATCCAGCCAAGTCCGCTTTTTGCAGCCCAGGCTTTATCCAGCACAGGAGCAGAATCTACAAATGCTCTACCCTCTACTTCCCCTATTTCAATTTGAATAAACTTTAGGAGATCCTTCAGCTTATCCTTTATCACAAAATGATAATCGGTGCCATAGGCATATTTACTGATCTTGTAAGAATCTGCTTTTTGAAATTGTGAAGGATAATAATTAAGCAATAAGGAGATCACACTTTTGGAGCCATCAACCAATTTTGTTGGATCCAACCTTTTGTCGAAATGATTCTCCATATAGCTCATTTCGCCATGCATATTCTTCTTTAGCCATGACTCAAGTCTAGGGGCTTCTTCTTCAAGAAATTCGGCTTTGGAGATCCCACAAGACATAAAACCGAGGCGTTTGGCTTCGGCTTTTATAAGTTGCGTATATTTTGATGGGTTAGTCAAAAAGAACTATCTAATTTTAAACTTCAGA
>JBBRGD010000013.1:0-13576 GCA_038241065.1 Flavobacteriales bacterium | reverse complement strand
AAATATTATTTGTAGATTTAAAAATTCAACCATTTTTAAGCTTTAACCATGAAAAAAATCCTTGTACCAACAGATTTTTCCAGACAAGCCGAAAACGCGCTTAAAGTTGCTGTTCAAATGGCACGGAGGTTTGATAGCGAGATCTTCCTGCTCCATATGCTGGAACTCCCTTTGGTCACTATTGATCCGGTAAGCGGCAGCAGTACTAATGATTTGCCGGAAGCACTCTTTTTCATGAAATTGGCTAAAAAACGTTTTAAAGAATTGATGTCCCAGGATTATCTCAAGGGAATAAAAGTTCATGAAACCGTAGAATTTCATCAAGCTTTTGCGGGAATCATGGAGATTAGCCAAAAACACAGCTGTGATATTATAATTATGGGGTCCCAAGGAGCTACCGGTTTAAAAGAAATATTTATTGGCTCCAATGCAGAAAAAGTGGTTAGAAATTCTACGATTCCTGTCATGATCATCAAAAATCACTGTCCAGATTTCGAAGTGAAGAACCTCGTTTTCGGGACTGATTGCAATCTGGAAAACAAACACACTCTAAGCAAGGTGAAAAAATTTGCTGAAAAAATTGATGCCACCTTGCATTTGGTTTACATTAACACTGCAAATAATTTTATGATTGAAGAAGAGGCCCAAAAAGATTTGGAAGATTTTGTAAAAGGAGAAGACCTAAAAAATTACACATTAAATATTTACAATGATATAACTGTAGAAAAAGGTCTCCTGAATTTCGCAACTAGCATTAATGCTGAATTGATTGGTATAAGTACTCACGGTCGTAAAGGTTTAGATCATTTCTTCAATGGAAGCATCAGTGAAGATTTGGTTAACCATGCCAACATTCCAATTGTAACCTTTAAAATTTAAAGAAACCTTTTTAATGTTCGCCCTAAGGATAAATAACCATGGGTAATTCCAAATTCAATTAAGTTTTTCTCTAACAATCTCCACATGAATTTTTGCAATTTTTTTTAAGAACTAACAACTTTAGGCAATATATTTGCAGTATAATTAAGGGAGTGTAATTAAAGTAGATAAATGATAGTGAAATTAGTTTTAAAAATAGGGGTATTAGCCATAGAGTTATTTTTGGCATTTTATAGTTTATTCATATCCGATAATCTTTTGGTCAAATTCCTGTTTTTTGCTTTTTCTGCAATTATCATTGCCTTTGCGGTAACAAAAATTACCAATAAATTATTACCTGAAGACAAGGATTATATTTCTTCCGAACAGGAACAAGAAAATAGTTAAATAAAATGAAGTTCCATTTTCTGATATTTTCGAGAAAAGATCAGTTTAACGTGAAAATCCGATGAACTACCTTCATCGGATTTTTTATTAAAGAATTTGATGGTCTTATTTAATATGAGGGCCTGTTGAAAAATTGAAACCGGATGAAAATTATTTGTATTTCCGATACGCATAACAAACACCGGATTTTGGATATTCCAGAGGGTGATGTAATTGTACACGCAGGTGATTTTACGGAAAATGGAACTAAAGCCGAAACCATCAACTTTTTAGAATGGTTTTCACAACTTCCTCATAAACATAAAATTCTCATTGCCGGAAACCACGATTTTTATTTGGAAAAAAACAATGATCATATAGATGCAATAATTCCTAACAAAATTAATTATTTAATGGATAGCGGCATCAGTATTGAAAATGTGAATTTTTGGGGATCGCCTTTTACTCCCGGAGATGGAAATTGGTCATTTAATAAATCCCGGGGCAGCCAAATTTCCCAACACTGGAACATAATTCCCCAAAATACCGATTTTTTGATTACTCATGGGCCACCCTTTGGCATCCTGGATGAAGTGGACAACAAACATAATATTGGCTGTGAAAAATTGGCAAAACGAATTCAGAATTTAAAATTAAAATACCACATTTTTGGTCATGCTCACAACGATTATGGAATTGTACGTACCAAAACAACCGTTTTCATTAATTCGTCCTCCCTGGATGAAAAGTACAGGTCTATAAACGCTCCGCATATTATAAATCACATACAATCTTAAGTAAATCCTAAAATTAGGTATCTAAAGTTAATTAAATATTAACCTATTCATTCTTAGCTTTTAATTAACATATTGAGGGTTACATTTGCCGAAAGAATAAAAAAAATGAATTATTAACTTTAATGAATGTGATTATGAGCACAATTACCCCACCTGCGATTATTGATGAAGTTAAAAATTTGATCTCATTGAGCATAACCAATCCCGAGGTTGAGAAAACCAAGTTTGAAGATCTGCACAGGAGCATTATTAAAAGATATTTTGACGCCAGGGATATCAAAATCGATTACACGGCTCAAACCATCGATTTAAAACTCCCAATGTCAAATAGCAAATACACTCATATAACTTTTGAGTGCTTGGACCTGAGTAGTTTCATACAATCCTGTATAAAATCAGACGAAGGAAGTTTATATTTTTATCAGAATTTGTTAGCACATTATGATATTATGAGTGCCGCATAAGGCGTTCAACTTATATTATTAAAAGCTCCTTCCTAAACCGGATGGAGCTTTTTTTTACTCTTATTTTAAAGAAAAATCATATTTACTTAGACAGGAATTTTATTGTCATATTTGTATTTATAAGATAATTTTCACCATAATTTTTGTGATATTCATAAATTTAAAGGCTAAAATTGCGCAACGGTTATTATTTGTTTAAAAAAAATAACTCCAAAACTGACGATTATCATATTCTAATACTAACTTCTAATGGAACTTTACATCAAATTAATAATTAGAATTATGGTGGAAGCAACAATAAGCTTCTAATATGTTTTATTTGAATTAGCCAAACTGGGAGGAATTAATTTTTCTCCCAGTTTTCAAATAAAAGAATATGAAAACTGTCCTGTTACTTTATGTCTATGAGGTATCACATTTAGTTTTCTCAAAACAGCTTCCAAATCTATCCTAAAATTAGTTTTACCATAACAGGAGAAACAAATTTCAACGATTTCGAATTGACTCCACCCAAAAAAATATTAGGTTTAATCGTCGTGAAAGAAGATGTTGAAATTATTTTTAATATCATTGCCGAAAATACTATCTAATGGAAAATAAACTTAATATAGTTACAGCCGCAGAAGCTGTTTCACATGTAAGATCCGGTAACCGCGTATTTTTCCAGGGTGCCGCGATGACGCCCAATGTTTTAATTGATGCCTTGTGTGAGCGCTACCAGGAATTAAAGAATGTGGAAATTTTCCAGATACATACCGAAGGCAAAGCCCTATATTCTAAAGCACCTTATAACGAATCCTTCAGTATAAACTCCTGCTTTGTAAGTGGAGATGTTAGGAAAGCTGTAAATTCTGGGAATGGAGATTATATCCCAATTTTTCTCAGTGAAATCCATCTTCTTTTCAGAAAAAATATTTTGCCCATTGATGTTGCATTTATCCAGGTTTCCCCTCCAGATAAACATGGGTATTGCTCCTTGGGAGTTTCTGTCGATATTACGTTGCCTGCGATCCAAACCGCAAAAAAAGTTATCGCCCAAATTAATCCCCAGGTTCCCATGACCCACGGGGACGGAATTATACACATCAGCAGGATTTTTGCAGCCATAGAATTGGACGAACCTATTTATGCACTCCAAATTACAGAACCTTCTGAAATTGAACGACAAATAGGAAGGCACGTTGCCGGGTTAATAGAAGACGGTGCCACTTTACAAATGGGAATTGGAGGGATCCCCAATGTTGTCCTCGCCAATTTAATGAATCATAAAAGATTGGGAATTCATACCGAAATGCTGTCTGATGGCGTTCTTCCATTGATAGAAAAAGGAGTTATTACCGGCGAAGAAAAAGAGATTAAAACTGGCAAACTGGTAACTTGTTTTGCCTTAGGGTCTCAAAAATTATATGATTTTGTGGATGACAATCCTACTGTTCACTTCAAGGAAGCCGGTTACACCAACGATTCTGCCATTATCCGGCAAAATCCCAAAGTAACTGCAATAAACAGCGCCATTGAAATTGATTTGACCGGACAGATTTGCGCAGACACCATAGGGAAATATCAATATTCAGGAGTTGGCGGGCAAATGGATTTTATTAGAGGCGCTTCATTGTCTGAAGGCGGAAAAGCTATTTTTGCAATGCCTTCAATTACCAATAAAGGATTCTCCAAAATTGTTCCTTATTTAAAAGAAGGTGCAGGCGTTACTACTACAAGGGCGCACGTTCACTATATAGCCACTGAATATGGCATTGTAAACCTTTATGGCCAAAATTTAAAACAACGGGCTAAAGCCCTTATTTCAATTGCGCATCCCGATCACAGGGAGCAACTTGAAAAAGAAGCTTTTGGAAGGTTTTAAAATTAATTTTTGTAATTTTAAAAGAATGATCACGTCTTAATTAGCATGTTGAAGCGGCAAAAATTGTCAAATTGAATATAAACTTCAATTATGCTTCAACTTTATTGAGATGTGAAATTTTAATTCAGACCTTTTAAAATACTAAGATTATGAAAAGCAACTTCAGCGAGATCATAAAAGACAGCAAACCCGTTTTAGTGGATTTCCATGCCGATTGGTGTGGGCCTTGTAAAATGTTGGCGCCAATATTAAAAGATGCCAAAGCAGAATTAGGTGATGGTGTAAAAATTGTGAAAATTGATGTGGATAAAAATGAAGCTCTTGCAGGAAAATACCAGGTAAGAGGCGTGCCTACCTTAATTTTGTTCAAGAACGGAGAACAATTGTGGCGACAATCCGGGGTTATTCAAAAAGATGAAATTATTCGGATTATTAAATCTCATTCATAATCCATAGGAATTCAAGTGAGTTCTCAAACCGAATATTTTATTCATATTAGGTTTGAATCTTTATCCAATAAATTTTTATAAAATTATTAGTGCATTAGTGGCCTAAAAGAACATTCTGTAAAATTTAGCCACGAATGTACTAATGTTAAAATAAACTGGATCCCTGGGCCGGTTTCAATTTTTATTAGATAGATTGAAATTTTCTCATAACAGTACCAACAACAAAATAATGTCGTATTTCTTTTGTCTAACTCTATTAACGAAAAGGAGTTTTAGCCCAATAAATACATCGTTTTTCTTACTTATATTATCAGCTTTTGAAATAATTCAAAAGAAAAAAAAGTAAAATTGAGGACTTACTTTTTCTTAGTTATAAACCACTCAAAATTTCAAGAACGGATTCGTTACAAAAAATACAGAGAAAATATGAAACAAGACCTCAAAAATAGAAATGATGTGCAATTGCTGGTTTCAGAATTTTACAGGAAAGTTAGGGAGAATAAGGAAATAGGTTTCTTTTTTAACAACGGCATAAAAAACTGGGATGAGCATTTAAAAAAACTCACCGATTTTTGGGAAAGCAACCTGTTTTTTGTTTCCAAATATTCCGGAAATCCCCAAAAAGTCCATATTGCGGTAGATGACCAAAACAACCAACAGATAAACGCCGAACATTTTGGAATATGGATGAATTTATGGTTTGAAACCATAGATGAGCATTTTGAAGGAGAACTAGCGCAAAGGGCAAAAAATAATGCGAGGAAGATGTCCTCGCATTTGTATTTAAAAATTTTTCAGAACAGGGGATAATTTAAACCTACCCATGACCATGCAAGACCAAAACCGGCAATTCATTGCTTATTGCAGTGACAATGCCGTATTTTGTATGTAATAACCGTTCACAAACACTGAGGTTTTTTCCAAGAATTACAATCATATCATAATTTTTTTGAATTTCGGTCAGAAGGATTTGATCATAAACGGCAGTTTCCTGTATTTCAATAAACTTTACATTATCCTTATGCAATTGTGAGGATAATAACTGCCTTGGAATTTCAGGGTTGGCTATTAATTGGCCACTATCTATTATTTCCATGACTGTGACATTCCTCCTCAGGCAGATACCGGGAGTTTCAAAAAAACGAAAGATCCTATCGTCCAAGGCCGCCGAAAAATCTATGGGAAGTACAATTTTCCCGATTTCCCGATATACGCTTCCTTCAGGCACAGCAAGAACAGTGCATTTTATCTTCCTGATAATATCATAGGTATGGTTACCCAGCAATGCATTGTACTGCATATCTCTACCTGCAGCTCCCATTACTATAAAACTGATCTTTTTTTCAGCTACATATTTTCTGGTGGTTATTACCAAATTATCCTCCGAAAAAAGCGGAATAAAAGTATGAGATGGATTTGAGGAAGAATTTTTAAGTTTAGTTATACAGTTATTGAGTTTCTCAAGAGCAGCATCCCTTTTCTCTTCAATACACGTATCTGTACATCCACGGAAATTATAGGTTTGTATATTCAGCAAATAAAAATTTACAGGTACATTTTCTAAAAAATGTACTGCATAATTACCTGCGTTCTCGGCCACTTTCGAAAAATCAGTAAGTATTAATACATTCATCAGCAAGAAATCAATTATTTCTAGCGAAATTAATTGGTTTGGGCTTCATGAAAAATGATCAAAATCAGTTATGAGGTAATTAGATTTTAAAAAAGATCAGGAAATATTTTTAAGTGCCTCAGCATTCAATAATTTAATATTTCTGCCTTCAATTTCTATCAAACCTTCCTTTTTGAAATCGGATAAGGTTCTTATTAAACTCTCAGGTGCCATTCCGGCAACTCCGGCCAGATCGGCACGGGAGATCCGGATGCTTTTCAATGGGAATTTTCTGATCTTTTCAGCAAAGAGCAAAATAGTATTGGCGGTTTTTTTACGGACAGATCCATAAGCCATATCCATAAGCTGTTCCTTTATTCCAGACAAATTATGGCTTAATATTTCCACCAATTCCAGGGTAACCCGCCCATTATTTGCTAAAATTTTGTGAAGTTGCTCTTTGGAGACCATATAAAGTTGTGTATCCTCTATGGCGGTAGCAAATTCCTGATACGCTGCAATAGATTTAAAGGAAGTATTTCCAAAAAAATCATCTTCCCTGTATAATTCGGTGATCAATTCCTTTCCCTGACTATCTACTCTATGGGATTTTACCACTCCCCGTTTTATTAAAAAGAAAGAGTTTGATTGCCTGCCAGCTTCGTAAATTAAATCTCCTGCTTTAAAATTCAGCAATTCATGATTGCTTATTAGCGCACGCAAGTCTTCCAGGTTGCTCAAGGAAGAATCTGTGGTTTTAAAATCCTCAAATACATTTTGCGCACTTAAAATAGCGACCTTGGCCAGCCGGCTTTCAATTGCGCTTAAAAGATCCTCTTCTTCAAAGGGTTTTGTAAGATAATCATCGGCTCCAAGGTTCATACCTTTCCTTATATCTTTTTGTTCTGTTTTTGCCGAAAGAAAAATAAATGGGATATTTGCGGTTTCAGGATTTTTGGATAATTCCTGCAAAACTCCATAACCATCCAATTCCGGCATCATAATATCACAAATGATAATGTCCGGAGAATATTTTTCGGCTTTTGCTACTCCTAATGTACCATTAGATGCGGTTATGACCTTATAATTTGAAAGTTCCAATAGTTCACCTGTATTTTCGCGAACTGTTACATCATCTTCTATTAGCAGTATTTTTTTCATGGTGTTAAGATTGGTATTTTTACTACAAATTTAGTTCCTTCAGTCTCGATACTGGTGAATTCTATACTCCCTCCCAGATTTTCCAAATGCGTCCTGGCTATGTTCAGTCCTATTCCTGTTCCCTGGTTTAAAACAGCATTTTCAGCTCTAAAATAACGTTCAAAAATATGTTTTTGATCTTTCTGGGGTATCCCGATTCCCTGATCTTCTACCACAAAAATTATGGCATTTTCAGTTGGTGACACCTCAAATTTAATTAGGGAATCTTCCGGAGAATATTTGATGGAATTACCTATTAAATTGGATAAGATAAGCTCTAATATTTTTTCATCCTGGTAGAGCATCATATCTTCCATTTCCTGGGGATAGATTAATTCCTGGCCGCTTTTTAAAGTGACGTTAGCATTGTAAACTACTTCATTGATAAGTCTTTTAAGGCTGAAAGAATTGTACTTATACTGGCCACTTCCAGCATCTAAACGCTCAATAGATAAGAAATCATTTAAAATATTATTGAGATAATGTACCTTGTTACGTATAGTCCCAAGATGTTTTTCCCTTTTATACTGTTGGTTTTCCTGAATGTATTTTTCAGCTAGAGTGGCCGATGTTAAAATCCCGCTCAATGGGGTTTTAAACTCATGGGATACCAGAGAAAGAAATTTAGTTTTGAGCTCATTAAGTTCTTTTTCCTTTTGCAAGGCATTCTTAATTTTCTTTTCGGCCTGCTTCCTCTTTTTGATTTCTCCTTCTAAATTAAGATTAAGGCCTTGGAGTTCCTGAATACTTTCCTGTAATTCCTTTGTCCTTATTTTTATTTTATCTTCCAATCGGGAGTTTAGCTCCACTATTTGGCGTTCATTTTCTTTTCTTACAGTAATATCTATAATCAATGACATCACATATTGCTCCCCTTCAATTACAAAAGGATTTAAACCAGCCTCTACAGGAAATTGCGTCCCGTCTTTCCTCACTCCGTATAAATCCCGCCCATGCCCCATTTGACGTTTTTCACTATGAGCCAAAAAGGATTTAAAATGTGCCCCATGATTTGGGTGATAATTAGAGGGAATTAAAATATTAAGAGGTTGGTTTATCATTTCCCCCACATTATATCCGAACATTTTCTCAACAGATGAATTGGCAGCGACAATAGTTTGGGAAGCATCCACAACAATTATTCCTTCTGAAGCAGCTTCAAAAAGTATATTAAATTCATCTTTATTCTGAAACAATAGCTTTTGCAACACGCTTTGAAAAAATTTTAAATAGTATTTAACTGACTAATTTACGAAAGTACGGGGATTTTTGTAAATCAACGATTAAATTCCATTTCAAAAGTCATTAAATTAAATTTATTCCCTAAAATTATTGAATTTATTTTTTAGCGGGATACAGTTTCAAAAGAATATAGAACAAACCGCGTTGCGTTTGGGAGGGGAAACCCAAAGAGTCCCCGCGCAAAGAATGGTGGATTTTAACGAAGGAAAGATCTCTCAGAGATCTACCAGAAACATCCTAAAAACCCGGTATAACTTCCGCAGCATTAGAAGATGTTTTCCCGTATTCATTCACTACACATTAAAAAATTCGGAATTACAATGAAGTGGTAATAGACCAATGAAGCTATCATACCTGCAGCGGAATCCAGAACTTCTTCCCCGGTGAGAATCCTCCGGGATTTCAAAACCCTTGAGCATAGTGAGATTAAAGGATTGTTCCCTTGTGGTGAAGGTGCCGGCTATGCGGGAGGAATTATTTCTGCTGACATTGACGGGGAAAGATGTGCAAAAAACTGTATCGCGCTAATGATATAAGCGCGGAATAAACCGCCATTAATCGTTAAAAAACTGATAATTTTAGCGGAATCCATTCTGGATTTTTCACTTTTGCCTATCTTCAAATCCAAAATAAAGAGGGTATTATGGCTATAGTAGGATCCATTATAAAGGGAATTATAGATCTAAGAGATAAGGTCGTTTCTGAGCCCGATGCAGAAGAAGCACAGCTGGAAGTTTTGAAGAGCCTGCTAACCAAAGCAAGGGATACGGCTCTTGGAAAACACTATGGTTTTGAAGAAATACTCCGTTCTGAAAATATTAAAAAGGCCTTTGCTGAAAAGGTTCCTTACTTTGATTATAATAAATTGAATAAAGAGTGGTGGTATAAACTGCATGAGGGGAAAGAGAATGTTACCTGGCCGGGCAAACCACCTTATTTTGCCTTGAGTTCCGGAACTACCGGTAAATTCAGCAAACGAATTCCTGTGACGGAGGATATGCTTGATACCATCAGGAAAACCGGAATTAAACAAGTGGGTGCTCTAAGTAATTTTGACCTTCCTTCAGATTTCTATGAGAAAGGAATCATGATGTTGGGAAGCTCTACAGCACTTCAGGAAGAAGGAGACCATGAGGAGGGAGAGATAAGCGGAATAAGCGCAAGCAACATTCCATTTTGGTTCCGGGGTTTTTATAAACCGGGAGAAGAAATATCAAAAATTGAAGAATGGGATGAAAAGGTTCAACGAATAGCCGAAAATGCTAAAAACTGGGATATAGGTGCATTAAGTGGGATTCCTTCCTGGGTGGAACTTATGCTTAAAAAAGTGATTGAATATCATAAGGTCGATAATATTCATGAGATATGGCCCAATTTACAGGTTTATACCACGGGTGGCGTTGCTTTTGAGCCGTATGAAAAAAGTTTTAATGCTTTACTGGCTAAGCCACTTATTTTTATTGATACATACCTGGCTTCTGAAGGCTTTCTTGCTTTTCAGCAAAGGCCGGATACCAACGCGATGAAGTTGGTGATTGATAACGGTATTTATTTTGAATTTGTGCCGTTTAAAGCCGAATACATAAATGAAGATGGTTCTATAAATGATAAAGCCCCGGTTATTTCATTGGACAGCGTCAGGGAAGATGAAGATTACATTTTATTGATCAGTACGGTTTCCGGTGCCTGGAGATATCTTATTGGCGATACAATTAAGTTTACAGACGTAGGCCGGCATGAGATCAGAATTACAGGTCGCACAAAATTCTTTTTGAATGTAGTAGGATCACAATTGTCGGTGAATAAAATGAACGATGCCCTAAGGGAGCTGGAAAATAAATATGATATAAAAATACCGGAATTTACACTGGCAGCAATAAGAATAAATGGAGAGTTTTATCATTCTTGGTATCTTGGAACTGAAACCGAAGTAGGTGATGAAGAGCTGGCCAAAGGACTTGATGAAGCTTTGAAAGGAGCCAATAAAAATTATAGGGTAGCAAGATCCAAAGCCTTAAAAGGGGTAAAGGTGAAAACTATTTCTCCTGAACTTTTTCATGAATGGAGCGCTGTAAATAAGAAAAAAGGAGGGCAGGTGAAGATGGAAAAGGTAATGAATGAAGAGAAATTCGCCAAATGGGAAGCATTCATACAAAAACAAGAAAACGAATCATAAATTATTATTCTCCTTCCGGCAAATCCGGTAAAGGGAGTTTGTCTACCAGCATCAGGATCTCATCCGGAGATAAGTATAAGCGTTTAATACGGGCTTTATAGAGTTCAGAAAGATGTGTGTTATTAAGGATAAAATCTTTTGTGGCTAATATATAATTGCCCATTCCGTGGTTTACGGCAAAAGTATCGGCTGCTCTTTCCGCTTCTTTTATAAATCCACTGGAGGTTAAATATTTAATTCCAAATATTAAAAGGTTAAATCCGCTTCGATCCTGATAATCCATCACGTGCCCCAATTCATGGCCAATCCATCCTATTAAGACTTCGGAAGGGATTTCTGAAATCTCAAATTCTTCGTTTTCAATATGAAAACTTTCACTGATCATTATTACATAAGATCGGTCTTTTTTATTTTTAAAAAGTCCTGAAAATTTTGGCTGAGCCTGCATGAAGGACATCTTAATCTTTTTTTTGAACCTGAATTCGATCGGGGTTTCTCTTAAATCAGGATAATGGGAAAGAGCAATTTGCACCTCTTTTACAATAGCTTCTGGAACCACTTTGTTTTCAAAGATCAAACTGCTGTCGTTATTTTTCATATTTAAGGGAGAACCGGTGGTTGAGTAGTACAAAAATAAAAATACGAGAGCGAATAGCAAGTTTAATTTGCTATTCCCTTGTACCTTTATGTATTGTTGAAGCGGCTCCAAAAAATGCTAATAAAAAAAACCCAAACAATTAAGTTCGGGTTTTTAATTGAAGTTGGCCTACTAGGGCTCGAACCTAGACTCTTCTGTACCAAAAACAGACGTGTTGCCAGTTACACCATAGGCCAGCATTTCAATTCTGATGCAAATTTAGAACAAACTTTATTTTACGCAAATATTTTCTGGTTTTTTTATTACTTAATTTTTCAGGCTTCAAAATCTGTCTTTTTTTACAAAAAAGTTGTCCTTTTAAACATCGTTTTAAATTCATTCCTATAAATATTCTTAAATTCGCCCATTAGATTCAATCAGTACGAAAAATATGACAGATTTTAACTTTAGCCGGACAAATAAAATATTGGGTTGGTTGGTGTTTTTAATTTCACTTACCACCTACTGGTTAACAGTAGAACCTACCGCAAGTTTCTGGGATGCGGGGGAATATATAGCAACCTCAGCCAATCTGGAAGTAGGTCACCCGCCCGGAGCACCACTTTATCAAATGATGGGCGCATTTTTTGCCACTTTTGCGTCTGATACCAGTCAGGTCGCACTTATGGTAAACCTGATGTCTGTTTTTGCCAGTGCTTTTACCATTATGTTAATGTTTTGGTCCAGTGTACTTTTAATTCTGAAAATTGCAGGGCCGCGAAAAACCCTTACCAAAAGCAATAAAATTGCGGTATTGGGTAGTGCTCTGGTTGGCTCTCTGGCATTTAGCTTTACAGATAGTTTTTGGTTTAATGCTGTAGAAGCTGAAGTTTACGCAATGGCAACTCTATTTATGGCTGTTCTATTCTATTTAGGACTTTTGTGGGAACGTGATATGTTTAAACCTCGCGGAAACCGCTGGGTAATTCTTATTTCATTTGTGGTTGGATTATCATTTGGAGTCCATTTTATGGGACTTTTAACAATTCCAGCCATTGGATTTTTATATTTTTTTAAAAATTACTCCAAGGTCACCATCAAAAATTTTATTATTGCCAACATTGCGGTCGTAGCTGTTTTGATGTTTATCTTTAAGCTATTATTACCCTATAGTCTTACATTTTTTGCCTCTTCAGAAGTGTTTTTTACAAATGCTATTGGGCTTCCTTTCAATTCAGGAACAATAATCGCCTTATTGGTTATCATCGCTGCATTTTACTTCGGAATACAATACACAAGGAAGAAACAGTATTATCAGCTTAACACCTTATTCTTATCTATCCTTTTTATTCTCATAGGTTTTTCCAGCTGGACCATGTTGCCTATCCGGGCCAATGCAAACACGGTAATTAACGAGAACAATCCGGACAATGCCCGGGCTTTATTGGCCTACTACAATCGTGACCAATACGGTGAAACGCATTTATTTTATGGGCCCCAATTTACAGAAATGTATAGTGGTCTGGATATTGACAATCCTTACCTAGACGATCAACCTATATATGAAAGGGATGAAGCTTCAGGAAAATATATCATTGTTAACGATTACAAGAACGCAAGACAAAATCTGGACGATCAGCACAAAGCTATCCTGCCAAGAATGTGGAGCTCTCAGCATGCTGCCAACTATATGGAATTTACCGGTCCACTTGACTTTAAGGTGAAGCCTGAATACCAGGATCAGGAACAATTACTTACCGCTATTGCCGAATTCAGAAAAAACTTTGCTTTGGGCAGATCGGATTACGAGGCTTATCACAGTTTTCTAAACCAATTTGGTCAATATCTGGATGTTGAAAAACCTTCATTCAGCTCCAATATGGGATACCTGTTTGAGTATCAAATGGGTTATATGTATTGGCGTTATTTTATGTGGAATTTCGTGGGAAG
>JBBRGD010000012.1:0-13744 GCA_038241065.1 Flavobacteriales bacterium | reverse complement strand
GGTTTTTGTAGTCACTTTTGTTATGATGGAAGGGATGGCGTGGTTTACCCATAAATATGTAATGCATGGGATGTTATGGAAACTCCATAAAGATCACCACAGGAAAGACCACAGCAGTTGGTGGGAGCGCAACGACTTATTCTTTGTGTTTTATGCCATTGTGAGCATTGGATTCTTCCTTTTATGGAGATATAACGATGTTTGGATCGCCTTACCTATAGGGCTTGGCATCCTGGCTTATGGAATTGCTTACTTTTCCGTACACGATATCTTTATTCACCAACGCTTCAAAATTTTCAGAAATGCGAATAACCGGTTCGCAAAAGGTGTCCGCAGAGCTCATAAAATGCACCATAAACATTTAGGAAAAGAGGATGGGGAATGCTTCGGCATGCTTTGGGTGCCTTTTAAATATTTTAAAAAATAACCTCGTTTTCTAAAGTTTTTACGATATCTTTCTAAATGTCAAAAAACTTTAATTACATTATTATTGGCGGTGGACTGGCAGGACTTCAACTTGCACTCCAATTTAGCAGAGACCGGTTTTTTGAACAGAAAACTTTCGCTATAATAGATCCCTCTCCCAAAACTGAAAATGACAAAACCTGGTGTTTCTGGGAAAAAGGAAAAGGTCAATGGGATTCCATCATCACAAAAAGCTGGGATAAAAGTCGGTTTATTTCTTCAGAAATAAATATTGAATTAAATCTGGAACCATACAAATACAAGATGTTGCGTTCCTTAGATTTCTATAATACCGCAAAATCTGAGTTGTTGAAATTAGATAACTTTCATTTTATTGAAGATAAAATTGAAAGAATTGACGAAGCTTCTATGTTTGCCTTTGGGAAAACAGAATCTTACGGTGCCATTCATATTTTTGATAGCCGGATTACCTCAGAATATTTAGAAGATCCCAAATACACAAAGATATTTCAGCATTTTAAAGGCTGGGTAATCGAAACTGAAAAACCACAATTTGATCCTTCAGAATTTACTATGATGGATTTTAGGCTCAAATATAAAGAGAGTACAAGTTTTACCTACGTTCTTCCAATTTCATCAACAAAAGCACTTGTGGAATTTACCTTTTTCACACCCTTTTTAACTGAAGAAAAGGTTTATGATGAATTTTTGGAAAATTACATCAAAAATATTCTCAAAATAAACAACTTCAAAATTACCGAAACCGAGAAAGGAGTCATACCAATGACCGACTTTCCTTTCCAGAAGGAAAGCAAGCCTAAAATTACGAAAATAGGATCGGCAGGGTCCTGGATAAAAGGTTCAACCGGGTATTCTTTTAAACATACAGAAAAGAAGGTGGCTATGATCATTGAAAATATTAAAGCAGGCAAAGATCTTTCTGATGGCCTTTTAACAAAGCGTTTTAGATTGTATGACGCTATTTTTCTTGATGTTTTAAGTCAAACAAATGAAATGGGCGAATTGATCTTCAGTGATTTTTACAGCAAAAATTCAATCGTGAAAATTTTTAAATATCTGGATGAAGAAACATCAATTTCAGAAGAATTAGAAATCATGCGTTCCCTATATCACCCTCAGTTTATCAAATCCTTTTTCAGAAAAATTTTTTAGATTAATATAAAACCCCACAGGTTTCATAAACCTGTGGGGTTTGTGGTAGTTTAATAAGCTTGAACAAATTATTTAACTCCTTTTACTTTAAAAGTTTATTTCTGTATCAAACCGTTTATAGTACTTCTCACTTTCTCACTATTCCAATCGGCTGCGCCAACTTTTGAAATAACGATGTTTCCTTCTTTGTCTATCAAATAGGTAGTGGGTAAGGTTTTTCCATCCAAAGGCCGGGGCGTTTCACTTAGAGGCCTATATGCAGGTAAAGTGAATTGTTTTCTATTTAAAAAACCATTCACGGTTTCGCGATCTTCTTCAGAAACAAATAAAAACACGATTTTATCCTGATAATCTTCATATAACAACTGTAAACTTGGCATCTCGGCGATACAAGGAGGACACCAGGTTGCCCAGAAATTGATCAATATGACTTTTCCTTTATTTTCTGAAAATTCCACCTGGTCTTTATTGTTTTTTTCCAACACCCAATTATAATCGGCTAATGTGGTTCTGTCTTCTTCTGATGTTACTGAAGGGCTAAAGGCCAATACTTTATTAAAAAATATTTGAATTGGCTTTCGCGTTGCCGGTATTAAAAGCACTAAAATTATTACGGCAAATATAATATTGGTCCATTGATTTTTAAAAAGCTTCATTTTATTCAATTTTAGTTTTAAGCTTAGCTTTTGAAATGTTTTTTTAAGACCTTAAAAAAAACTGAGATCTTTTTAATTTAAATCAAAAAAAACCCCCTTTTAAGCGGGAGTTTTTTGATCAATTATTTCATTTGCTTATGCAACACTATGCATTTTTATCAAATTTAAAGCAGATCCCTGTTTAAACCATTCAATTTGGGATTCGTTATAGGTATGGTTTGCTTTTATCAAATCCTTGCTGCCATCAGCGTGAACAACTTCAATGCTAAGCGGTTTATCAGGCGCAAAACTTTCCAGGTCAATAAAGTTGAAGGTATCATCCTCGAGAATAAGATCATAATCTTTTTCATTCGCGAATGTAATACCCAGCATTCCTTGTTTTTTAAGGTTTGTTTCGTGAATACGCGCAAAAGATTTTACGACAACTACTCTTACTCCAAGGAAACGCGGCTCCATAGCTGCGTGCTCACGGGAAGAACCTTCACCGTAATTGTGATCTCCCACCACAATAGTTGGAATTCCGGCAGCTTTGTAGGCGCGTTGTACGGCGGGAACTGCATCGTATTTCCCCGTAATTTGATTTTTTACAAGATTGGTTTTGTTATTATAGGCATTTATTGCCCCAATAAGCATATTGTTTGAGATATTATCTAAATGACCTCTATATCGCAACCAGGGACCAGCCATAGAAATATGATCGGTTGTACATTTTCCGAAAGCTTTGATCAACAATTTTACACCGGAGAGGTTTTTACCATCCCAGGGTTCAAAAGGCTCAAGCAGTTGGAGTCTTTCACTGTCCTTGGCAACTTTAATAGCAATTGCGTTTCCATCTTCTGATGGAGCAAGGTAACCAGGATCCTTCACATCAAAACCTTTAGGAGGAAGTTCGATTCCTGCTGGTTCATCCAACATTACTTCTACTCCGTCCTCATTCAATAACTTGTCACGGGTTGGGTCAAAATCTAACCTTCCGGATATGGCAATTGCGGCAACCATTTCTGGGGAACCTACAAATGCGTGGGTGTTTGGATTCCCATCGGCACGTTTTGAAAAGTTCCTGTTAAAGGAGTGAACAATAGTGTTTCTTTCATCACCTTTACGGTCACTTCGGTCCCATTGCCCAATACATGGACCGCAAGCATTGGTGAAAATAGTAGCATTAAGATCTTCAAATATTTGCAGTAATCCGTCACGTTCTGCTGTAAAGCGAATTGTTTCTGATCCCGGATTGATCCCAAGATCCGATTTTGCTAATATTTTTTTATCAACCGCTTGTTTGGCAATAGATGCAGCACGGGTTAAATCTTCATAAGAAGAGTTGGTACAAGATCCAATTAATCCCCAGTCAACTTTAATTGGCCAGTCGTTTTCCTTGGCTTTTTTCGCCATTTCTGAAATAGGAGTAGCAAGATCGGGTGTAAAAGGCCCGTTTAAGTGAGGTTTCAATTCTGAAAGATCAATCTCAATAACTTCATCAAAATATTTTTCAGGGTTTGCATAAACCTCATCATCCCCGGTAAGGTGTTCCCTTATTTCATTAGCCGCTTCAGCTACATCAGCCCTGTTGGTGGCTTTTAAATAACGTTCCATTGAATCGTCATAACCAAATGTGGAAGTAGTTGCTCCTACTTCCGCACCCATATTACAAATAGTTCCTTTTCCTGTACAAGACATGGAGCGAGCACCTTCACCAAAATATTCTACAATAGCTCCGGTTCCCCCTTTTACGGTTAGGATCCCGGCTACTTTTAAAATCACATCTTTAGGAGCAGTCCAGCCAGAAAGTTTTCCGGTTAATTTAACCCCTATTAATTTAGGAAATTTTAATTCCCAGGCCATTCCGGCCATCACATCTACCGCATCTGCTCCACCAACTCCAATGGCGACCATTCCCAATCCACCGGCATTTACCGTGTGAGAATCAGTCCCAATCATCATACCGCCCGGAAAAGCATAGTTTTCCAAAACTACCTGGTGAATAATCCCTGCTCCCGGTTTCCAGAAACCAATTCCGTATTTATTTGAAACCGATTCCAAAAAGTCAAAAACTTCGTGACTGGTTTTATTTGCTGTAGCCAAATCTATGGCAGCTCCCATTTTTGCCTGGATCAGGTGATCACAGTGGACAGTTGTTGGGACGGCAACATTTTTTTTCCCGGCCTGCATAAATTGCAACAATGCCATTTGAGCTGTGGCATCCTGACACGCAATGCGGTCTGGTGCAAAATCTACATAATCCTTACCCCGTGTAAAACCCTTACTGGCATCACCATCCCATAGGTGGGAATAAAGTATTTTTTCTGAAAGTGTTAAAGGCTTTCCAACTACCTTCCGGGCTTTGTTCACACGGTCGGCCATTTGGCTATAAACCTTCTTGATCATATCAATATCGTACGCCATTTTAATTTGATTTAATGTTCTAATTGTCTAGCGAAAATACGACTTTTGATTCGAATTTAAAAATTATTACCAAAATTGAATTATATATGAGAATAATTCGATTATAATTCAAATAATCAAGTATACATCAATTTAAGCCTATTAAAACGCGCCTAAATTTAGAAATTGAAAATTGAATATAATTTGGAATCTGAAATTCAGGATAGTTATATATATATTTAATTTTCTGATTCCCGGAGTAGTGTTGACCTGGTTCTAGGTACTAATTGTAAACTAAAACAAATACTTAATTATCTGTTCTTCTGAAATCCCTTCTGCTTCTGCCTTATAATTTTTTATAACCCTATGTCTAAGGATCCCCAGAGCTACAGCCTGAATATTTTCAATGTCCGGAGAGAATTTTCCATTGACCACAGCATGTGCTTTTGCCCCCAATACCAAATTTTGGGAGGCTCTTGGTCCTGCTCCCCAATCGACATAATTTTTAACTATTTCTGGAGCTGTTCCTCCCTGAGGCCTCGTTTTTCCAACTAGGTTTACGGCATATTCCACTACGTTATCCGCAATAGGGACCCGGCGAATAAGTTGCTGAATCTCTATAATTTCTTCAGCAAAAAATAATGGATTAATGGTTTCCTGATTATTGGCTGTGGTCTTTTTTACCACGTTAACTTCCTCCTCAAAAGAGGGATAATCCAGATTAATAGCAAACATAAAACG
The DNA here is from genome assembly GCA_038241065.1 of Flavobacteriales bacterium. Classification (GTDB taxonomy): domain Bacteria; phylum Bacteroidota; class Bacteroidia; order Flavobacteriales; family Flavobacteriaceae; genus Gillisia. The sequence continues at coordinate 8,366 of JBBRGD010000012.1, read as the reverse complement.
ATCCAGTTGAGCTTCCGGTAAAGGATAAGTGCCTTCCTGTTCGATAGGATTTTGGGTTGCCAAGACAAAATAGGGCAAACTGAGCTTGTAGTTGTTTCCTGCAACGGTCACCGCTCTTTCCTGCATAGCTTCAAGCATTGCCGCCTGAGTTTTAGGTGGAGTCCTGTTAATCTCATCGGCCAGGATAATGTTGGAAAACACCGGGCCTTTTATAAATTTAAAATGCCGGTTTTCATCCAATATCTCCGACCCAAGAATATCGCTGGGCATTAGATCTGGAGTAAATTGAATTCGTTTAAAATCCAATCCCAAAGCCTGTGCAATGGTATTTACCATTAAGGTTTTAGCCAATCCGGGTACTCCAATAAGCAATGCATGACCACCTGCAAAAATTGATAAAAGAATTTGATTGATCACTTCTTCCTGACCAACAATTACCTTTGCAATTTCCTGCTTAAGTTTTTGGTGTTTTTCAACCAAAGATTCTACTGCGGCCACATCAGACATTTATAGTAGTTTATTTTTTTAACCAATTACTTTTATAATCGCAATTGCGGAATTTACCATTAATTTTTATATACGTATCGGCAATTTTTTCCTCTTGCCATTTTTCAATAGCATCCAGCTGTTTATCGCTTAAGGAAAGTTCCTTAATTTTTAAATAATCCTGTGCAAAATCTGCTTTATGTTCAGCATAGCGTTTGTTCACCGTGATTATTTTATAGAACACCCTCCCTGTACGGTCCTGATCTGTAAGTACCAATGAAACATCACCTTCCTTTAAATTGACTATTTGATCGTAAAGTGAAGGATCTATTTTGTTAATCTCAAACCGAGTGTCTCCGGAAGTAGGATTTATCAACGTACCGCCATTGGCAGCTGTTTGTTCTTCATTTGAATATTTTTTCGCTGCATCAGCAAAAGCCAATTCTTTAGCAACAAGCTGAGTTCGGATACTGTCTACCTGTTTTTTAGCCTTTTCAGTGGTAGCATTGGTGACATCAGGAATTATTAGAATATGTCTTATTTCAAGGTTTTGACCAATCACCTTATCAACTTTTATGATATGGAATCCAAATTGGGATTCAAACGGCGCACTAACTTCCCCTTCCTGTAAACTAAAAGCGGTATCCTTAAATTCCTTGTCCAGGCCGTCTTTTCTGGTAATTACCATAAGACCTCCATCTTTACTTGAACCGGGATCCTGTGAATAAAGCACCGCTTTGGTTGCAAAGCTGGCTCCGTTCTCCACAACATCTTCCCTAAATTCATTAAGTCTGTCTATTACTTTTTGCTTTTCGCTTTGCGGAATTTCGGGTTTGATTATAATTTGTGAGATTTCTACCTCATCGCCAAAAATAGGACGCTTATCTTCAGGAATTCCCGCAAAATAGGCCCGAACTTCATCTGGCGTAATCTCTACCTCTTCAATAATTTTTTGTTGCATCCTATTGGCCAGTTCCCGTTGTTTGTTCAATTCAAACAATTCTTTCCTGAACTCTTCTTCTGTATCCCTTTTATAAAACTTCAACACTTTATCCATGGAACCAATCTGTCCCACCATTTGAGAAACTTGTTGATCGACAAAATTTTGAACTTCAGAATCGGCAACCAGGATACTGTCTTGAACTGCATGGTGGGCATATAATTTGTTTTCAAGCAAACTTCCCGCCAGCTGGCAATCGGTAATATCAGCAGTAGAAATTCCCTGACTTTTAAGATCTTTGTACATCAGGTCTATATCGCTGTCTAAAATTACATATTCTCCAACCACTGCGGCAATTCCATCAACCTTAATTCGTTTGAATTCGCTCGGGGCGGGCTTCGCCTCAACTATTTCTTCCTGTGGTTGAATGGCAGTACTATCAGTTACGATAACTTCCTGAGCACGACTTTCGTGTCCCATTCCTAATGTTAAGAACAAAACAGCGGTGCTGTTAATTATAAATTTCAAATTGTTTGTTTTCAATTGCATCTCTAGTTATATCTTTTTCTAATTCTTTTACCAATTCGGCTTTGCGTTTATTGAGAATAATTTGCTTTATCGTAGGATTTGCATATTCCAGCGGGGCCTGATCATTTCTCAACAACACATCATTTACGTATACCAAATATACTTCTAATGAATCTTCAAGTTCAAGAAAATTCGATTTTTTTAATAATTGGGATTTATTGCTATCACTAAGGGGGCCAACCCGGTTAAAAACCGAGCTGGTGCTTACCCAAACCGAATCGTTAAAGGAAAAGGCCTTAAACTGAAGCGCAATCCTATCCAAATCGGTTTTATCCTCCTCATTGAATCGTATAAATTTTCTTTTGATATCTTTAAAATCCAGGCTGTTTTTATCCAAATTGATAAACCTCAGTTTTACCAGATCCTCATTTAACCTGAAATTTTCCAAATGTTCCTCGTAATAGGATTCAATTTCGCTTTCATTAAAGGAAGTATCCAGCTTTTTGGAAACCAGAGCATCAGCATAAGCCTTCGTATATAATTCGTTTTTGTAGTTTTTTACCAATTCGTCAAATTCCTTTTGAACTTCACCGCTCAAATTATATTTTGCACGATCTATCAATAATTGTTGTGTCGCCCATCGGGTTATAAAATTTGAAACAATTAGGATGCTGTCCTCCTCTGTGACATTTTCCCCAATCAAAGCCTGAATATCTTCTTTGTACAGGTAATTTTCATTTACTCTTGCAACAACTTCGCGCTCTTCCGTCTCCTTATAATAATTACAAGACTGAAGGAATGTCGAAAAACATAATACAAGTATAAAATAGAAGGTATGCTTCCCCATCAATTGCGTTTAATATAGATATTGTACCTGCTGATTATTCAAACAATTTCCGAACTCTTCGGATATTAAAAAAAATATTGCGGCAAAAATAAGAATTCTGATTGCTTCTGCAAGCTATTACCTTAAACGATTCCAATTCCAGTAAATTATAATAAAAAATATGAATTTCTGAAGTACCTTGGATTTTTAACAAAAATGACACCAAGATGATATATTCAATGGAAAATATTATAAACCTGCCAAGAAAATAAAATGGAAAGACAAATAAAACTTATCTGGGATTTTAGGGGTCCCAACGCTTTACTGACGGCACAACATCACGAAATTCATTTAAAGGATTTTATTAAAACTGAGGATCTCCAGGATTGGAATATTACAGGATTTCAACAAATAAATGAAATACACAGCCTTGCATTTTGGGTGATTCCCGAATCTGAAATTTTAAAATTCAGGGATATTTTAAAGCCGCATCGGGCAACTTTGCACACCGAATAATTTATTTTATTATGATTTTTTCCGATTTATTTAGATCACTCATTTATATTTGTCGAAAATCAAATAATCATGAAAAAATTTATTTTAGCACTTGCTGTTGTTTTATCCGCTACCTGTCTTCAGGCACAAACTAAAGTTGGCACTATTGACGCCGATTATATCCTGAGTCAAATGCCAGAAATTAGCAAGGTAGAAGAAGGACTAAAAACCTACAATACCGAGCTTCAGGCAGAATTGCAAACTTCTATTAAGAAATATGAAGAATTGGTAGCCGCTTATCAAGCCAACATCACAACCTACGAAGAAGTAGAAAAAACTTCAAAAGAAAGTGAAATCATGGAAGTGGAAAATGAAATTAAAAATTTCAGACAAAAGGCTTCCGTCTTGATCCAAATGAGAAGAAATGAACTCACCAAACCATTCTATTTAAAAATTGATGATGCGATGAAAACCGTGATTGCATCTCAAGGATATACTCAAGTATTCAACAGCAATACTAACGGACTTGCATTTGCCGATCCAAAATTTGATATTACAGATGCCGTATTGGAAAAATTAGGGATTGTAGTTAAATAATTACCTCCAAAAATAATTAATAAAGGCTGTCCAAATTAATTGGGCAGCCTTTATTAATAGGCAAATTGTAATTTTATCTGCTGTAATTAGGAGATTCGTTGGTAATGGTCACATCATGAGGATGACTTTCGTGAATTCCAGAGGCAGTGATTTTTATAAACCTTCCATTATCCTGAAGTCCGGCAATGTCTTTTGCCCCGCAATAACCCATTCCGGCGCGCAATCCGCCAACAAACTGATTGATGCTTTCCTCCAGATCTCCTTTATAAGGAACCCTTCCTACGATTCCTTCAGGCACCAATTTCTTGATATCGTCTTCAACATCCTGGAAATACCGGTCTTTCGAACCTTTTTGCATGGCTTCAATAGAACCCATACCACGGTAGGATTTAAATTTCCTTCCTTCAAAAATAATGGTTTCTCCCGGAGATTCCTTAGTTCCGGCAAGCAAAGAACCCAACATCACGCAATCTGCTCCTGCTGCGATGGCTTTAGGGATATCTCCGGTATATCGAATTCCTCCATCTGCAATTACAGGAATTCCACTGCCTTTAATCGCGGCGGCGACTTCCAATACTGCAGAAAATTGAGGGTAACCAACCCCGGCCACCACTCTGGTTGTGCAAATAGATCCTGGACCAATCCCAACTTTAACGGCATCGGCACCGGCATCTACCAAATATCTTGCGGCCTCGCCTGTGGCTATATTACCAACAACCACTTCCAGATCTGGGAATTTTGCCTTCATCTTTTTCAATACATCCACAACTCCCTTTGTATGCCCGTGGGCTGTATCAATTATCACTGCATCTACTCCTGCATTTACCAAAGCCGCGGCACGTTCGGTAATATCAGATGTTACTCCAAGAGCGGCGGCAACACGCAAGCGTCCATAACTATCTTTATTGGCTACAGGTTTTTGGGTGAGTTTTGTAATATCCCGGAAAGTGATCAATCCTACCAGTTTTTTTTCGGAATTAACTACCGGCAATTTTTCAATTTTATATTGCTGAAGAATTTCTTCGGCTTCTTCCAAGGAGGTTCCTTCAGAAACCGTAACCAGGTTTTTTGAAGTCATTACCTCGGAAATTGGTCGATCGCTGTCTTTTTCAAAACGCAAATCGCGGTTAGTTACTATTCCCAACAACTTACCTTTATTATCTATAACTGGGATCCCCCCGATGCTGTGTTCACGCATATTCCGTTTTGCATCATTCACCGTGGCTGTAATTGGCAAAGTAATAGGATCTATTATCATCCCGCTTTCTGCACGCTTTACCTTTCTAACTTTCATAGCTTGTGCCTCTATTGACATATTCTTATGAAGCACACCAATACCGCCTTCTCTTGCAATGGCGATGGCCATTTTGCTTTCGGTAACAGTATCCATAGCAGCAGATACAATAGGAACGTTAATAGGTATGTTTTTCGTGAATCTGGAGCGAATACTTACCTCTCGCGGTAAAATATCAGAATAAGCAGGAATTAATAAAACATCATCGTAGGTGAGTCCCTCGCCAATTATTTTAAAGTCGTGTGCAGTCATAGCAATTAAAGATTTAATTGCGTGCAAAAGTAAGCATTATTAAAACAAAATCCCGAATTAACATTCAGGTTATCGAGTCTAATGATAAAAATAAGTGAATAAAAATCGATTGAGCAATGAATTACAAATTACATCCGGCTTAATGAAAAAGATTTTCAAAATATGTTGTGGAATAAAATTTACTTTAAATGCTTTTTTTTAATAAAAGCTGATATAATAAGATTAAAACTGAAGTGGTAAATATAAGAGTCATTAAAATCCCGGAAATAACGACAATATATTTCATCCAAAGAATTCCTTCCCACATAAAATAGATGCCTCCAAAGGTGGCTAGAATGGAAATAAAAGGCTCAATTATCAGAAAAAATTTGAGCTTTTGAGGAAGACTTGAGAATAACATAATTCCGCCCAATAGAAAAAATATAAAAGACATGGATAAAATATGGGTATGTACAATAGTGAGCATTTCCCTGCCTCCTTTCCTGAATTTCATTTCGTTCGCATCGGGATCATCCTCATTTCCCAGATAGTTTTCTTCAACGCCTGCAGGATCAGCAGTACTAGTTTGATTTACAAACAATAAACCGGTAAAATAACCTATGCTTAACACTATCACAAAAGTAGCCAAAAACATTTTTATTTCTTTTGGCAACGTTAACAATAACCCATTGTAGTTCATTAAATAACTTTTTTAATTTGAAGAATTTTCATGGTCTTCAGAATATCTTTCACTGCATTTGTCATAGATCTTACTGATATTGTAGCCCCGGATATGGCGGCAATATCATCCAGGGAATCCTCACCGGATTTTCCCGTAAACTGACTTAACCATCGGTGGCTGCCAATTTCTCCTCCATATTCCTCACGATAGATCAAAACTTTGGTTCTTACAATTTTTAAATTATTATCAAAAATCACCAGATAATCAAAATCGGCAGTTTTACTTGGGGCTTTATCAACATATACATAACCTTTGACTTTTCCTTTGGAATTAATTCTATAGAAATTTTCATCATCTATTCTTGAAGGGATTTTTGATTTGATTTCCTCAGAAACATCCACCTTCTCAAATTTATAGGAATCAATTTCGAAAACATCTTTTACCTCCCTATCCACTTTTTTTTCAAGGTTTTCAGGAATCCCGGAGGACATCAAAAAAATTATTGAAAACAAAACGGAAATTATCGTTTTTAAATTCTTCATGCTAAATTATCAATTTGTTATTTCAAAGACAATTAAAATGCCAAAAGTTGGGATAATCATAAATCATCCCAACTCTTAACAAATTAAATCAGGAAGTTTAGAACCAAACCCCAACTCCAAAGTTGAGTTGTTTTTTAACGTCATTACCAGCTGCGGCGTTATCCAAAAACTGATAATCCCCTTTTAATACTACTCCTGGAGCAATATGATAACTTAAACCCATGGTAAGTTCATCCCTGTTATACGAATCATTCGCAACCAAAGTACCATCGGTATCTGCATGCGTATCGTAATTCTCGTAGCGGGCAAAAAGATCTAATTTCTGTTCTTTATCCTGTGGCAATAAATTATAGGCAGCCTCTGCGTACCATCCTGAAAGCGCGCTTCCTAAATCCTTTCCTGTCAAATCATTATATGCTTCAGTATCAGTAAGGGAAGCGTAAATAAATTGGCCTCTTGCAGTAAACCGGTTAAACACATATCGTGCGTCCAGTCCAACCATAGATAAACCAACATCGGCACCTTGCAAATGATCTATTTCATCGTCAGCCTGTGTTCTTCCAACATATCCAGAAAGCCCCATTCGAAGTCCAAGAATTCCGTAGTAATCTACTTTTGCAGAAAAATTTGGCTTATTAACTGTAGACTTAATACCTTTTTGGCGGCCACCTCTTAACCCATTGCTGCCACCTATTAATCCGGTCCCATCTGCATTTGTAGATTTAAAACCGTTAAATACATAGGCCTGATAAGATAAGGATGCACTGTTTATCCTACCAGAAAGTCCAACTCCAATTTCCCTCCAGGTTGTTGGAATAATAGAGCGATCCATTCCCGGACGCTCCACCCCATTAAAAGTTGTTGGTTCGTGATATTCATTTATAATACCCATGGGAACCAACATTAAACCTGCCCTTAAATTCAGGTTATTTGCTACATTATAATTAACGAAGGCTTGTTCTACAAATATTTCCTCAACATGTTCCACCTCTATTTCTGAGAAAAACTGAACCTTGTCATTAAACTGATAGCCTAATAGAAGCACCAACCTGTGAACATCCAGTTTTCCATTATCCCCCTCAGGCTGGTTATATACAATTTCACCATAAGCACCTAATGTAACCGCATTTCCGTCTTTTGCCGAAATGACACGTTGTGCAGAATTTTGCTGAATTTGTGAATCATGAATGATGGAGTCATTTGTTGTCTGTGAAAAAGAAAGGGCTGAGACAAACCCTAAAATCAATGTAAGCGTAACTTTTTTCATATATTTTTATTTAGACTAGTTATAAATAATAGCGCAAAAATATAGAATACCGAAGAAATAAAAAAAGTTTATTTAGAATAATTATCAATAATATGATTATTGTCATATTATAAAAAAACATTGAAAATTAATGAAAGTTAGAAAAGATCCTGGAAGCCTCATTATAGGCAGATTCAAAACTGGTCATTTTAATATTTGTATCGGCTTTTTTGGCAGTGAAATATGAAACCATTTTTTCAGTAGGCATATTTCCGGTAAGTTCATCCTTTGCCATCGGGCATCCTCCAAAACCCTGGATAGCGCCATCAAACCTCCTGCATCCACCCTTATAAGCGGCATCCACTTTTTCATGCCAGGTGCTGAGTGTAGTATGCAAATGGGCACCAAATTCTATTTCGGGATATTTAGGGATAAGATTGGAAAAAATATGATAGATCACTTCAGGAGTTGAACTTCCGATAGTATCAGAAAGCGACAA
>JBBRGD010000011.1:0-14185 GCA_038241065.1 Flavobacteriales bacterium | reverse complement strand
GACCTTGATGTGTTTGACCAAATTGGATACGACCTATTTGGAATACGGGCAATATCTGGATATCGCAATCATCCTACTGCCAATTTTCATTATTTTTTGGGCTATAAGGCAGGAAATAAACAAGTACAAAGTTACCTTGCTACAAAGAATCGAAATCGCCCTTTTTGTTAGTGCTATTTCTTTCCTTATCTACGACCCTTTTTTATATGTGTACCATCATTACATAAACCCTGAATGGTTCAGTGCGGTTTTAAAACTTAATGAATTGGAATTGAACGCTAACAACGTCCCGAAGGCCGAAATTGCCCAGACCTTACACAAAATGAAGGATTCCGATGTCGCACGGGCACCCCTTTTCAGAATTTCGGCATTGATTTCTTCCGTTATTGTTGTTCCCATGGGCATAGGTCTTCTGTCGTTACTTTTTATTAAAAACAAGAAATAAACCATTATAAATCTCCAGTCCTCTAGCCTTTCTTCAACTTTTCATTTATGCAAAGTATGACCAGAACCCGTAAACAACTGACTTTATTCGTTAACGATCCAACAGGAAGTATCGAAAAAATAAGGGCCGAATGTAATCCTGAACAATACCATCTGATCCCCGCCCACATCACGCTTTGCCGCGAAGATGAAATTGGACCAATCACAAAAACACTTGATAGGGTTCAACGGATACTTCTTAAAACACCGATTCGAATTGAATTTAAAAAGGCAAAAAGGTTTGCGAACGGTAATGGAGTACTTTTACCTTCCAATGGTAAAAACAGTGAATTTGTAGCGTTAAGAAAATCCGTTTTGGGACAGACCATATTGACAAAGGAACAATTGCCACATATCACTTTAATGCATCCTCGAAATTCGACCTGCACTGATGAACTATTCGAATATATAAGACAACAGAAATTGCCGATCGCTTTGGAATTCGATAAAATCTGTTTGATCGAGCAAAAAAATGGAGGAAAATGGACCGTCTTAAATGAGTTTTATATCGCGTAAAGAGTTATTACGACCGAAATACAAAGGACATTCATTGGTCTAAGTTATCCTAATTTGTTTCGGTGGGCATGCGCAACGGTTCTTAAAAGAGCTTGGGGGAGGCAAAACCAGACTGCAAGAAAAACAAAATGATTTAAAATTACAGAAGATGTCCAAATATGTAGTAGTGATTTTTATTCTTATATCGTCGGGCTGTGTAGGGCAAAAAACGCTTCAATATGCCGATTCTGTCAGAAATTCAAGCGATATTCCTTAGTTAGCGGCTATACTACAAAGACAAGCAACATTTTTCGATAAAAAATAAGGCAAATAGAAATACATAAAATGAAAGCATTCACAAAAATTGAATATGGAGGCCCTGAAATTCTGCGTTTGGAAGAGGTAGAATTTCCTGAACTCAAAGACGGACACATAATAGTTAAAATTTTTGCAAACTCCGTTAATCCTGCTGATTGGCATATTTTGCGGGGTCAACCTTTTTTTGCTCGGTTTTCTTTTGGATTATTCAAACCCAAAGAAAAAATCCTGGGTGCTGATTTTGCTGGAATAGTGGAACAAGTTGGAAAGAAAGTGAACCAGTTTAAGGTTGGGGATAAAGTATTTGGTGAATCCCTAACGGCTGGTGTTTTTGCTGAATACGCTTGTGTAGCCGAAAATATTTGTGCCAAAATGCCTGACTGTACAAAATTTTCGGACATGGCTTGCTTGCCGATTGCTGGCCTGACTGCTTTACAAGCTCTAATAACCCATGGCCAAGTCAAAAAAGGAGAAACAGTTCTTATCAATGGGGCATCCGGTGGAGTCGGACATTTTGCCGTTCAAATTGCAAAAGAATATGGGGCGACGGTTACTGCTGTTTGTTCCAGCAAAAATATTGATTTTGTTAAATCATTGGGTGCTGACAATGCTATTGCTTATGACAAAGAAAACATCCATCAACATACAGGGAAGTATAATCTTATTGTTGATACAAATGGAAATTTAAATTTTCAAGACTATAAACGAATGGGGCTACGCGGAGTAATGATAGGATTTACTACTATGGGGCATATGATTTCAGTTCTTTTGAAAAAGGGTTTTAGTAAATTTCCTTTAATTCAATTCACAGCCGAAGCCAAAAAAAAAGATTTAGAAACGCTGGCCTATCTAATCCAAGAAAAGAGAATTAAAGTTCACATTGAGAAAATGTTTTCATATGAAAAAATTCCAGAAGCAATAAGCTATATTGAAGCTATGCGAACAAGAGGAAAAGTCGCAATAATTTGGAAAAATTTTGATGGGCATCTGAACATTGATAAAAAACCCCAAACCTTTAACAGACTATAGTCAAAATGGGTTTCATTGGTATGTGGGTGTTTGCAATACCTTGTTTTTTGGTCAAGAAGCGATTCCATCTCTTATTTTTTCGCCACTCGTTTTCGAATTCGGCTCAATGATTCCGGCTTCACCCCTAAATAGCTAGCCAGCTGATGTTGGGGCACCTTAGTGAGCAAGTCTGGTCGGGTCTTTACCAAATTAAGGTATCGTTCATTGCGTCAAACAGTAAAAATAGGCCTATTAGCCGGACTCTTTAGTGGGGCATTATATACAATCTATATTGTCATCCTTAACAATTATATTATTCCAGACCTTTCTACTCAAATAGCTGAATATTATAGAATTCACAAAGGTAAAATTACTGTTTTAATTTGTTGACATTTGCTTTTCACCCCAACTTCTCATTTGGCTAATAAACGGAATTAATTCTTTCCCTGTATCGGTAAGTGAATATTCCACTTTCGGTGGGACTTCTAAATAAACTTTTCTTGTAATTAGTTCATCAGCTTCCAGTTCTTTTAGCGTTTGAGTAAGCATTTTTGGTGTAATACCCACCACAGCTCTGTTTAATTCTCCATACCTGAGACAACCTTCTCTTAGTACCCATAAAATTCGCCCCTTATACTTTCCACCAATCCGTTGGAAAGCATAATCAACTGCACAATGTGCCTTTTTAATTTTATTCTTCATTTATTTATAAATTTAAAATATTGATAATCAGCAATACTATAGTTTTAGTATGTACCATACTTTATTGTATGTACTTGCTGCAAAGGTATTAAATACTTTTATTTGTAAAAACTTTGAATAATATAAATCAAAATAAATAATGAATGTAACTATCAAAAGAGTAATGTACTTTCCAATTACTAAAATTATCGTAGGCATTGTCGTTTGCTTTTCACTATTCGTAGTAATTGAAAACTTTGTATTAAAACCATTTATTTATAGCATTATTCAAGATATAAGTATTGCAGACCCCATTATTCATTGTGTTTCATCTATAGCATTATTAGTTAGCTATTACTATTTATTCCGTTTATATGATAAGAGAAAAATAACAGAACTATCCATTAAATATTTACCCAAAGAAATGTTTGGAGGTTTTATCTTCGGGTTTTTGACAATTTCATTATCTATTTTCATATTGTACTTATTAGGGTATTATAAGGCTATAAGTATTTCAACAATTCACTACTCTATAAAGTTTTTCACGGTATTAATAATTGCTGCGTTAGTTGAAGACTTATTTCATATAGGATTAATAGTACGGGTGTGTGAAAATTGGTTAGGTACTAACATAGCCATTGTAATTGGAATGTTAGTAGAACTTCAGCACATTTTTAACCCCCAACTAAAACCTTTTTAGTCTTTTTTTATATTTGATTTGGGGGTTTACTATGGCAATGATGTTCATATATACTAAGAGAATATGGCTACCTTTTTTCTTCCATTTAGGCTGGAATTTTGCTCAACCTTTTTATGGCTCAAATCTCACAGGGCTAAATGACATGGGCAGTATTACTAAAATTAATCAAAAAACAAATTAAATTATGGAACTAAAAATCAACAACCTCAGCAAAACCTATTCTAACGGTGTGAACGCACTAAAAGGCATCACACTCGACATTCCACAAGGAATGTTTGGCTTGCTTGGACCAAACGGCGCAGGAAAATCATCACTAATGCGAACGTTAGCCACACTACAACAAGCCGATTCTGGCACAGCCATGTTAGGCGATTTAGATATTCTAAAGGACAAAGCCGAAGTACGAAAAATTCTTGGTTATTTGCCGCAAGAATTTGGCGTATATCCAAAGGTTACCTCTTACAATATGTTGAACCACATTGCTTCTTTAAAAGGAATTTCGAATAATGGCGAACGAAAGGATTTGGTAGAATCGTTACTAAATAAAACCAATCTGTGGCACGTTCGTAATAAAAGTTTAGGAACGTATTCTGGTGGAATGAAACAACGTTTCGGAATTGCACAAGCCTTAATTGGCGACCCAAAATTAATTATTGTGGACGAACCAACCGCAGGATTAGATCCCGCAGAACGAAACCGTTTTCATAATTTATTATGTGAAATTGGCGAAAACACCATCGTAATTTTATCCACGCACATTGTAGATGACATTTCAAATTTATGCAATAATATGGCGATTATTTATCTGGGCGAAGTGGTTGCCAAAGGAATTCCAAATGAACTAACAGATAAAGTAAAAGGTAAAATCTGGACCAAAGCCATCGAGAAAAATGAGCTTGCCAATTATCAAACGGATTTACAAGTTATTTCCACACATTTGAAAGCAGGAAAAACGGTTATTCACGTCTTGAGCGACAACCAACCGGACGCTACTTTTGATGCTTTTACTGCCAATTTGGAAGATGTTTATTTTGCCGAAATTACGGCTCGTATGAATACTACTTTAGTATAATTATTTAACCTTAAATTTTAAAATTATGTTTAAGGAAATATTCTTATTTGAAATAAATTACAGATTAAAAAGACCTGCCACTTGGTCTTATTTTGGAATACTTGTATTGTTTGGATTAATTATCGCAATTGGCGGGAAGGGTCCAACTTCCGAAAAAGCATTTGTCAACTCGCCTATTGCTATAGCTACGATGCTCTCTGCTATTAGTATTTTTGGAATTATGCTTTCCAGCGCGATTATGGGCGTTCCTGTTTATCGCGACATCGACCACAAAACGGAAAACTACTTTTTCTCCTATCCGGTTACTGAAAAAGGCTATTTGCTTGGTCGCTTTTGCGGTTCTATGGCAGTGCTTTTCTTGGTGAGTTTAGGGTTGCAAGTTGGACTTATTATTGGTTTTTTAACTGGACCTTATGCGGGTTATGAAGTAGCAGAACGTTTTACCGATTTTCACCTTTGGTGGTATCTTCAACCTACCATAATGCTCTATTGGACCAACTTTTTCTTTGCGGGATGTATCTTTTTTGCGCTAGTAAGTTTGACCAAAAAAGTAATGCTGGCGTATGCTGGTGGCGCCATTTTATTTATTACGTATCTAATTACACTGACGTTAACACAAGATATTGAAAACAAAGATTTGGTTAGTTTACTAGATCCGTTTGGTTTTGGAACCTATCAAAACATGATCCGTTATTGGACACCTGAAGAACAAAATACAATGACTGTTCCGTTTCAAGGAATGTTAGTTTGGAACCGATTAATCTGGGTTGGTCTAGGATTATTTTGTTTGTTGTTTACCTTATTCCGCTTTGACTTTCAAAAATTCTTGAACAAAAATTATACCTCCAAAAAGAAAGACGACAATCTAGATGCGGACAATGCTACTGCGGCTTTTACTGAAATCCCTAGTGTTTCTAAAATATTTTCAAATGGCTTGAATATTCGATTATTATTTGATTTGGCGTTTATGGAATTTAAGAATATCATTCGAGATAATTTCTTTATTGCGATACTTCTCGCTGCGGTACTCTTCCTGTTTTTTGATGCTTGGTTTGGTGCGCCAATTTATGGAACGCCTTCCTTGCCGCTCACCTATTATATGCTGGAAATGAAAAATGACACCTACATCATTCTAATTTTCATCTTAATAGTATTTATGACGGGCGAAGTGCTGCACCGCGAACGCAATGTAAATTATGACCAAATTTTTGGTGCGCTTCCGTTGCCTAATCGTTTGGTGTACGGATCTAAATTCTTGGCATTGACGATGATTAGTTTTGTATTGGTCAACATCGTTATTGTCAGTGGTGTACTCAATCAAATTATGAAAGGATATTACAACTTTGAGTTTGAAATGTATTTTACGGATTTGTATTTAATCGAATTTCCAAAATACATCACTTTTGTACTGTTGGCTTTCTTTGTGCATTCGTTGGTGACTAAAAAATTTATGGGACACGTTATTGCCATTGCGATTTGGGTACTTCTTTTCGGATTTAACCAGTTCGCAAACATCGATAACAATATGTATTTGTATAGTTATTCTCCCAATTATACCGTTTCGGATATGAATGGTTTTGGTCATTTTGGCGAAGCATTATTCTGGTTTAGAACCTATTGGCTGGCCTGTGGTGGCGCGCTGTTAGTCATTGGGTATTTGTTCTGGAAACGAGGTACGGATTCCGGACGAAAAGCACGCTGGCAAATTGCTAAAGAACGCTTGAATGTGCGGACCGTTTATGCATTTGTTCTATTTATTGTGGTATTCATAGGTTCGGGGATTTTTATAAATTACAATACTAGTGTTATCAATAAATACCGAACGAACAAAGAAGGAATTATAGGTCAGGCTGCTTATGAAAAGCAATTAAGTAAATACGACAAAATTCCGCAACCGAAAGTAATAGACGTAAAAGTAAATGCCGATTTAGTTCCCGAAGAACGAAAAGCAACAATCAAAGTTACGTATAAGATGGTTAATAAATCGGATAAAATTATTGATAGTTTACACCTCAATTGGGGTGCGGAAGGACTGCTTAAAAAAGAAGTAAAACTATTTACTATTGAAGGCAAAAAACCAAAATTAGGCAAACGCTATGATGATTTTGGCTATGAAATTTATGCGTTTGAAAAACCAATGCAACCCAAAGACACGCTTACGATGGTGTTGGAAGTTGTCGGACAATACAAAGGATTTCCAAACGAAGGTTTTGGTTCTGACATCGTGTTCAACGGAACGTTTTTAAACAACAACTTCATTCCTTCTTTTGGATATGATGCTGGTGGCGAATTGACGAGCGACCAAGACCGAAAGAAATATAATTTGCCGATTAAAGATTATTATTTACCTGAGCAAACAGATCCGTGGGGAACAAGTAATTTCTTGTTTAATGACGATGCCGATTTAATTACTTTTGAAGGAACGGTGAGTACGGCACCCGATCAAATTGCAATTATGCCCGGCTATTTGCAAAAACAATGGAAGGCAAACGGACGAAACAATTTTAGCTATAAAATGAATGATGAATTGGATTTCTTCTACAACATTTCTTCTGCACGATATGCGGTGGAACGAGAAGTTTGGACCGGTAAATCGGGCGAAAAAGTAAACATCGAAATTTACCACCATCCTTCGCATACCTATAATTTAGATCGCTTTATCAAAGGTGTGAAGCATTCTATGGATTATTTCTCTGAAAATTATGGTGCTTACCAATATTCACAAATGCGAATACTAGAATTTCCACGCTATTCGTCCTTCGCTCAATCGTTTCCAAATACGGTTCCGTTTGCAGAAAGTTTTGGTTGGGTGGGCGATTTTAGTGATCCAAACGATTTGGATTATGTTTACACGGTTACGGCTCACGAAGTGGCACACCAATGGTGGAGTCATCAAATTATGCCTTCAGCTACTCGTGGTTCTAATCAAATTTCGGAATCGATGGCGGAATATTCTTCGTTGATGGTCATGAAAAAAGAATATGGCAATGATGCTATGCAAGATTTCTTAAACCGAGAATTGGATGATTATTTACGAAGCAGAGCCAACGAAAGTAAGTTTGAAAAAACGCTGATGGATAATGACAATCAAAAGTACGTTTGGTATGCAAAAGGTGGTCTAGTTTTGTATGCACTGCAAGATTTAATAGGCGAAAAAGAACTCAATAACGCATTTAAATCCTATGTGGAAGCCGCACGTTTTCGTGCAAAAGCTCCGTTTGCCACAACGTTAGAATGGTATGACTATATGAAAGCGGCAACACCACCCGATTACCAGTATTATTTGGAAGATAGTTTTAAGAAAATAACCTTGTACTCCAACAAAGTGACCAAAGCTAGCTATAAAAAATTAGCAAATGGCACTTATGAAACAACCCTTGAAGTGGAAAGTACTAAAAACTATTTTGACGGGAACGGAAAATTACTCGCTACTGGCGATAAACCAAATAGACTTGAAATAGGTGTTTTTGACGCCGATGGAAAAAACAAAAATGGTATGACCGTTAAAACGCCGTTGGTTTTGGAAAAAGTTTGGGTAAAACCAGGAAAATCTACTTTTAAATACATAACGAAAAAACTACCTGTAAATGCAGGTATCGATCCGTATAACAAAATGATTGACCGCATACCTGACGATAATTTAAAAACAGTGGAAAATTTGTAATAAATACTAAAACGGTTTGGGTTTCCTGAACCGTTTTTTTCTGTTTAAATACGCTTTGAGAAAGATGGCTCCGTTGGATTGTTATTTAGAATAAAATTTTTGATAGAATGAGGAAAACAGTAAAACAGAATGATAAGTACCTATTATCTGAATTATTAATAGGAGGTGCAACTGGAATTGAAGGTTCAATTTTTACTGCATCTTTTCTATTATTTATCGTAATAGTACTCTATTATCTTGCCAAAAAAGAGGGCAAAATTTTATAAAAGGTAAATTGTTTAAAATATGAATTTAAAAAATGTCTTTTTAGGTCTTGACAACTATTACTCACCAAAGATTATAGGTGAAGTAAATGAGCAATATATTAAAGTCGTAAAAATAAAGGGGCAAGAAGTCCCTTGGCATAATCATGAAAACGAAGATGAATTGTTCTACGTTGTAAGAGGGGCACTTCTAATGGAAATTGAAAATAAAGATACTTTTATAATGAAAAAAGGCGATTTATATGTCGTAAAAAAAGGAACAAATCATCGAGTTTCTTCAGAGAAAGAATGTTTAGTAATGTTAATCGAATCCAAAACAACTGAACATACTGGAAAGGTAAAATCTGAAATTACTAAATCAATAGAAGAGCAAAATTATTAACACAAATCTAAAAAAAATGAAAACCAAAACATTCTTCTATACTATAATTGGATTATTATTATTCTCCAATTCATACTCCCAACAAATACAATTAGACTCACTCAATTTACAAATTCATCAACTCATAAAAGACTTTGACATACCTGGTCTATCAATTGGTATTGTTCGAAATGATTCTATCATATTTTCCAAAGGATATGGAAACTTAGAAATTCATAAAGAAAGAAAAGTTGATGAAAATACAATTTTCGGAATAGGTTCAATCTCAAAATCATTTACAGCTTTAACATTGGGTATATTAGTTGATGAAGGTAAAATTATTTGGGATGATAAAGTGAAGGATTATCTACCTTATTTTGAGTTGTACGCACCCTATGTAACCGATAATTTCACAATTAGAGATTTGTTAACCCATAGAAGTGGTCTGAAAGATGTTAGTGGTGGCACACTCTGGTATCATTCAGATTATTCAAGGGAAGAAGTCATAAAGCGTCTCAAATATTTGGAACCAATAACAGGCTTTCGGGAAAAGCCCGCATATCAAAATGTGATGTATGTTGTCGCTTCTGAAATAGTGAAAACAGTTTCCGGAATGTCGTGGGATAATTTCGTTAAGACCAGAGTTTTTGATAAACTTAAAATGAATAACACCACATCATTATCAACTGAAAGAGAATCTAACGGTAATCTTGCACAACCACATATTTGGAATGAGAATTACGACAAAGTTGCTATAAAGCAGGAAATAGGAGATAATCTTGCACCAGCCGGTTTTATTTATTCTTCCTCTAAGGAAATGTCAAATTATATAAGGCTCTTACTAAATAATGGAGCAATTGGCAAAGACACAATTGTTAGTCCAAAAATAATTAATGAAATTTTTAAACCTCAGATTATATATCCTTTCGCGGGAGCTCCGTTTAATAATGAATTCACATCCTATGGACTTGGTTGGTGGCTTACACCAAAAAATGGACATAAAATCATTGAACATAGCGGAGGTATTGACGGTATGTCCGCTAACCTTGTTATGATAAAAGATATGAATTTGGGCTTTATAATACTGACCAATGAAGCTGAAGAACCCGCAATTTTTTTATTGACCGCTACAATATTGGAGAAGGTCCTAAATGATAAGTCGTATGACATATATTCAAGAGTTTTGGATATGAGAAACCAGGATTTAAAAGAGAAAAAAGAATCAACTGTTAAAATCTCTAAAACCCCTAAAACAAAACCTTCATTAGAAATTCAAAAATACGCTGGAAAATATAGCGACAAAATGTATGGGGACATTTTAATAAATTATACCGAGCGTGGTGGATTAGAAATTTCATTTTCTCATTCGCCAATATTCACAGGGAAATTAGAACATTGGCATTTCGATACATTTAAAATAGACTGGAATGACATTCGGGTTCCTGATGGATTTTTAACTTTCAACTTTAATTCAAAAAGAGAAATAGTAGGATTCTCCATCGACCAAGAAAACCTACTTGATGTTGACTTTGAAGAATTGAACATTTTGAAAAGTAAAAACTGATTATAACAATGTATAGCTCATTGCTAATCAGTTGCTTAACTGAAGTTTTACGTATATTTACGATGACCGTAAAATTTTTGGGGTTTTGCTTTGGACGAAAAAAAAGCAAAACCCCAAAAATTTTGCTCGGTGCGCAACCGGAAAGACAAGTTCCTTTCTACACGCAACAAACCATATACAAACACATTATGGGACATTTCAGAAATCCCAAACGAACCGAAAGAATGATAAAAAAAGAATATGATTTATAAAGAATTTCAACCCGACAAACAATTAGCCGACTTTGTGAAATGCTATTGGTGGTTTGACAATTCTACTGCCGAACAACTCCACTATACAATTTTACCAGACGGTTGTTTTGACTTGCTCATTCATTTTGATAAAAACATTAAAACGAAAATTTCTTTGACAGGATTGTGGACAAAACAAGTTGAAGTGCCAATTGAGCCAAATACTCAAATTTTTGGAATTCGCTTTAAATTATTGGCAGTCGATTATGTTTTTCAACAAAACATTTCATCAATTTGCGACAACGAACAAAAGCAGCCAAACGATTTTTGGAACATTGACAAAAACAGCTTTTCCGACCTTGAAAAAGTGACAGAAACTTTCAATAAAATAGTGCTTTCGATATTAGGAAGTAAGAAAGGAATTGACACTAAAAAACAAACGTTGTTCAATTTGCTATATAAAACCAACGGAGAACTAACCATTGAAAACTACGCTCAAAAAGTTTTTTGGACAAGCCGACAAATGAACCGATATTTTACAGAACGGTTTGGAATTTCGCTAAAATCGTATTGCAATATTCTGAAATGTTTTGCTTCTTTCGAACACATAAAAAACGGAAAATTTTATCCCGAACAAAACTATTTCGACCAATCACATTTTATAAAAGCATTGAAAAAGCATACAGGAAATAATCCAACTGAACTGTTTGAGAATAAAAACGACCGATTTTTACAATTGACAACGATGTCCGAAAAGTAATTTTGCTTTATTAATAATTAAAAAAATAACAAAATGAAATTTAACAACATCAGATTATTAGTAAACGACTTCGATAAATCATTTACTTTTTACAACGAAACTCTCGGTTTAGAATGTACTTGGGGAAACCTTGGAGAAAATTTCGCCAGTTTTAATATTGGTATCGAATCAGGACTTGCCATTTTTAAGGCAGAACTTATGTCAATTGCAATTAATTCCAACGCAGTTAAAAATGAAAATCTGCAAGACAAAACTGCAATAATTATTAGCGTAGAAAATGTAAATGAAAGTTATAAAACATTGAAAGATAAAGGCGTTAACTTCATAGACGAACCTAAAGATATGTCGGCTTGGGGGATTAGAGTTGTTCATTTTCGAGATACCGAAAATAATTTGTTTGAACTTTTTTCAGAATTTCCAAAGGAATAATGGTAATTACGAAACAACAAGCCATAAAAGAACTTTCAAAAATTCCAGGGGTCGGAAAGTCTTTAGCCACCGACCTTTGAAATATTGATATAAAATCCATTGCCGAATTAAAAGGACAAAATCCAGACGAACTTTATAATTTGTCTAATAAATTTGCAGGTGCAATTCAAGATAGATGTGTTTTATACGTTTTCAAATGTGCGGTATATTATGCAGACACACCAACAGGCGAACACGAAACAGAGAGATTGAAATGGTGGAATTGGAAGGATTAAAAAAACGGCACATATGGCGTATGTAATTAATATCTTGGTCTGTCCTAAATTGGAAAATCCGCAGGATTTCCTAAAGCTGTTTTATCCTTAAGAGTTTGTGCCGAGATATGATTAAGCCCAACACATTAAAAATGCTGTAAGAACCAATAATTCCAATACAAAATCAATTGTGAAAAAATTATTAGCATTCTCTCTTCTTTTAAGCTTGACCTTTATTTCGTGTAAGGAATCATCTTCTATACATAATCAGACAAATCAAAAAACCAACAACGAAACAACCAATGAACCTTTAATTGATAGCCTGATAGAATATCAAACAGAAAATCTAACAATCAACAAACTATCAAATCATATTTATGAACATATTTCTTATTTAAATACGGACGATTTTGGAAAAGTTGCCTGTAATGGTATGTTAGTTATAAATGATAATAAAGGGGTTCTTTTTGACACGCCAACAGACAACAAAAGTTCGATAGAATTAATCAATTTCATAACTAAAGAACTGAAATGTGAAATAATAGCTCTTATTCCAACTCATTTTCACACCGATTGTGTTGGTGGAATAGCAGAATTTGAAGAATATAATATTCCAACTTATGCTTCTAAACAAACTATAGAATTATTAAAAGAGAATGGTCAAAAGTTCTCTAAACCAATAAAAGACTTTACTGATAGTCTCACACTAGATATTGGAAATAAGAAAGTTTATGCGGAATACTTCGGAGAAGGCCACACAAAAGACAACATTATAGGTTATTTTCCAAACGATAATGCAGTTTTTGGCGGATGTTTGATTAAGGAGGTTGGAGCAAGCAAAGGATATTTAGGAGATGCCAACGTTAAAGAATGGTCAAAAACGGTAGAAAAAGTTAAACAGAAATATCCCAATGCCAAAATTGTGATTCCAGGTCACGGAAAATGGGGCAAAACTGAATTATTTGATTATACAATAAAACTGTTTGGATAGAAAAGGCAGATGCCTACACTGCGCATAAGCCATGGCTTGATCCGTCCTCAATTGGAAAATTCTGTGTTCAAATGCGGACGGATTGCAAAGATTGTTGCACTCTTAAATCCATCCCGGACAAATCCATTTTGAGATAAAAGTGTATAGTTACAGACAAAAAATTACTAGAAATCAACTGTAACATTAGACCAAATACTATGTCTATATTATAAAAAAAAATGAAAAACCTAAAAATCAAAATAATTTTTCTGCTCACAATTTGCCAATTAGGCATATTGAGTGCTCAAAACCGTTCCAAAACATCAGCGACCGATTTTGAAATGTTAACCGGGAATTGGCAGGGTTCCTTAACATATCTTGACTATTCATCGAGAGAACCTTATACAATGTTCGCAGACATAGAAATTAAGCGAATTGGAAAGACCAATAAATTCATCTTTTCGAACAGTTACCCAGAAGAAAAAAGCGCCAACTCTATTGACACTGTAACGGTTTCAATGGACGGAAGATACATCGACAAAGAACTGGTTAGATCAAGAAATAAACTTGCCAAGGGCAATATTGAAATTCTTACGGAAGAAGTGGGCAAGGACGGAAACGATAATAAATCAGCAATAATAAGACACACCTATACTTTTGGTGAGATAACCTTTACCAGCAGAAAAGATGTTCAATTTGAAGGTGGGACGGAATGGATAAACAGACACGAATATTCATACAGGCGAATGAACAGAGAGTAAGCTTATATTAGCAATATATAGGTGAGTAATAGACAAAATATATCACAAGAAATGAAATGACCGAAGAATACATTAAGCGAATAAATAAAATCCTGAAATATATTGACGATAATTTAAACACCGATTTATCATTGGAAAAATTATCAGGTCTTGCTTATTATTCCCCATTTCA
>JBBRGD010000010.1:0-14494 GCA_038241065.1 Flavobacteriales bacterium | reverse complement strand
ACTTCATTGTCGTACCATCCAATAAGTTTTATCAAATCCCCACCAATAACCGAGGTCATTTGCGAATCGAAAATACAGGAATAAGGGTTGCCAACAATATCAATAGATACAAGGGGTTCTTCGGTATAACTCAAATAATTTATAAGATAGGTTCGGGATGCCTCTTCAAAAACCGAATTAACTTCCTCTATGGTTGTTGGTCTGTGGACATTTAATGTCATATCTGTTAGCGAGCCGTTAGGTACCGGCACCCGGATTCCGCAACCGCCAATAACATCCTTCAAATCGGGGAAAATCCGTGTAAGTGCTTTGGCCGCCCCTGTGGTGGTTGGAATTATTGAAAGTGTAGCCGCACGGGCCCTGCGCCAATCTCTATGAGGTTTGTCATGCAAACTTTGATCGGCAGTATATGAATGTATTGTGGAAATATAGGCGTGTTTTACTCCGAAATTTTTATTGATCACATCCAGCATTGGCGCTGCATTATTAGTCGTGCAAGACGCATTGGAAATTATTCTTTCACTGCCGTCAAGAATATTTTCATTTACCCCTAAAACTACCATTTTAATTTGATCGTCATCCGGAGGTACCGAAAGAATAACCTTTTGAACCCCTTCCTTAAGATGGTGTTTTAAATCGTCGGTTTTTTTAAATTTTCCGGATGCTTCCACCACATATTCAACTCCGTATTTAGACCAGTCAATGTCCTTTGGATGGTTACAATTAAGTACCGGGATTTCCATGTTATTGATGACAATATGGGAATTGACTGAAGCAATATCAGTGTTTAACCTTCCGTGAATACTGTCGTATTTAAGGAGATGGGTGAGTGTCGCGGCATCGGCAGTGTCATTAATTGCAACAACCTCAATTTCATTATGATTTATTAATAGCCTGAACAAGTTGCGACCAATACGGCCAAAGCCGTTGATCCCAATTTTTATTTTTTCAGCCATATTTTTTTTGGGATGAGATTAGGTTAAATGCTTTTGGGCTTTATAAGAAGATCTAACCAAAGCCGAACTTTCAACGTGGCGGAAACCTAATTCTAATCCGATATTTTCATATTTTTTAAATTGCTCCGGAGTGATAAATTGTTTTACAGGTAAATGCTTTTTACTGGGTTGCAGGTATTGACCTATAGTTACAATATCCAGATTAACGCTTTTTAAATCCTGTAAAGTCTGGATCACCTCATCTTCGGTTTCTCCCAATCCCAGCATAATTCCAGATTTGGTTCTTGTAATACCCTGGTCTTTCAGATATTTTAATACTTGTAGGCTACGTTCGTATTTCGCTTGAATTCGTACTTCTCTTGTCAATCGTTTTACGGTTTCCACATTGTGGGAAACCACCTCGGGACTAACCTCAACAATCCTGTCTATATTTCGTTCATTTCCCTGAAAATCGGGAATAAGGGTTTCCAAAGTAATTCCGGGATTCATTCTCCGGATTGCCTTTACGGTTTCAGCCCAAATAATAGATCCCATATCTTTTAAATCATCGCGATCTACACTGGTAATTACAGCGTGTTTAATTTGCATTAATTTTATGGAACGGGCAACTTTTTCAGGTTCGTCCCAATCTATAGATTCTGGCCTTCCGGTTTTAACCCCGCAAAATCCACAGGAACGCGTACATACATTCCCAAGGATCATAAAGGTTGCAGTACCTTCAGTCCAGCATTCACCCATATTGGGACAACTCGCAGCGGTACAAATAGTGTTTAATTTGTATTTATCTACCACACCACGCAACTCTGTGTATTTTTTTCCTGTAGGAAGTTTTACACGCAGCCATTTAGGTTTTGCAGTTGGTTTGGAGGTAGCTGTAGTATCTGTTGTCATAATAAAATTCTAAGACCCAAATATACAATAATATGATGAAATGAATAAGTTGAAGTCTACAGACTTTGTTGAGGTTTTATGAACGTCTTGACTCAATAATCTGTGCCAGTAATTTCTTGGCGCGTAATAGTTTTACCTTTATATTACTCATGGGTTCCTGAAGATGTTCTGCTATTTCTTTATATGATTTTTCCTGAAAATACCTCAAATTGATCACCTCTTGGTACGGGGGTTTCAGCTGTTTAATATCGCTGAGCAATTGGGCCAAATGTTGTTCACTTATTAAAGTATCTTCAATTGAAGGGCTTTCATCGGCAATTTTGTTAACCTTTTCGGTTTCTTCATCAGCTGTTTCCGATCTTATGGAAGACTTCATTTTGCGTATCAAATCAATATGAATATTCTTGGAAATGGCGATCAGCCAGGTTTTGAAAGAGTATTTTTCGTTGAAGGTGTGAAGTTTGTCGAATGCTTTTGAAAATGTTTGAATAGTAATATCTTCAGCATCATATTCATTTCTGGTATGTTTAAGCTGAAAAGCATACACATCAACCCAAAAGGTGTCCAGCAGGTATTTGAAAGCAGCCTGATTTCCGGTTTTTGCCATTTCAATTTGATGTAGCAGGAGCGCCGGGTTTATTTCCAATTGGTTGGTTTTGAAATAAGATTAATGCTAAAGATACCGAATTGTATGCAAATTAAAAATAATTCCAGCACAGGAAGCATCCAGATTAGATCAAGTTCATCCAATTTCTTAGCCGATTTCCCAAAAACAAAGTATTGAATTATAAGCCGAATTCCAAAAATAGCCAAAACTAATTGCCAGTAAATTTGAAAGATCAATAAGAATACCAACAAAATCCAAAATGCCAATTGCGAGAAATAAAACATTCCTAACAATAACTTGTGTCTTGCCTTATAAAATCTGGCGGTTGAAACATGCCTGCGCTTCTGGCGGAACCAACTTTTAAAATTTGTTTTTGGTACACTTCGGGTAATTGCTTCTTTATCAAAACAAAGTGCAGTGTTGCCGGCTGTAGCCGCCTGGTTTACAAATAAGTCGTCATCACCCGACCGCACATGTAAATGTGTGGCAAATCCATTTTGGTCATAAAATTCTTGGGAGGTATAAGCTAGGTTACGCCCCACTCCCATATAAGGTAAGCCCAATTTGGCAAAAGAAAAATATTGAATGGCAGTAAGAAGCGTTTCAAACCGAATGAGTTTGTTCAAAAAGGAGGTTTTATTTTTAAAATATCCTCCATAACCTAAGACAATGGATTTTTCAGAATTAAAATTTGCTGCCATCTTTTCGATCCAGAGATCGGTTACCGGGGAGCAATCAGCATCTGTAAAAATTAAATATGGATTTTTCGCCTTTTTGATGCCTAAGGTGAGTGCATATTTTTTCTTACCCCAAAAAGCCTCATTGTTTTGAACATTCACAAGTTTAACCCTTGGATCTTCCTGAAGGAAATTTTCCATGACCTCTAAAGTATCGTCTTCTGAAGCATCATTGATGAGAACAACTTCAAAATTAGGATATTTTTGATTTAAGATGGAAGGTATAAACTGCTTGAGGTTTTCTGCTTCATTTTTAGCACAAATAATAACAGATACTGGAATATTTGAGGATTCTGGAGTGTTGTTTTCTGAAGTGGCAAAACTAAAATATCCTAAATAATATAGGATATTTATAGTTGAGACTACAAAGAAAAGGACGAGTAATGTTGTTACCATATAAGGTTAATTTTCCTAATTGGTTCCTGAACAGTCTTTCCTTTCATCGGGCAATTTTCCGCAGAAGCCACAGGCTTCTCCATCTTTATTTAAGGTTGGACTTTGACTGGCACAAGTACCCGCGAATTTACCATCCTTTTTTGCCCATATTTTTATGGCTATTCCAGCGAAAGCCAATCCTAACAATACGATTGTAATTAAAAGTAATTCCATAACTAAGATTCTTACTGCAAAAGTAATGATAAATGGGCACATAGAAAAAATTCTTATTTTAGAAGTGCTAAGGATTTTTTAACTAAACTTTAATTACAAAATATGTAATAATTATAGTTTACTTACTAAATTGCATCAATAAATTAACTAAAAAAACCAAATTATGAAATTTAAAAAATTATTAATAGTTGCTGTTTTATCAACAGTTGCTTTTACATCTTGTCAAGACCAAAAGAAAGAAGAACAAGCAGAAAAAGAAAAAATGGAAATGCAGCGCATGGAAGCTGAAAAAGAGGCTGAAATGAAAACCAATGAAGCGAAAATGGAAATGGAATCTAACAGCGTTGCCGCAAAAGCGATGGCTACTGCAGAGTTAAGTACTTTGGTGAGTGCCTTGCAGGCTGCAGAATTGGCTGAAATGATGAAAACACAAGCCGGACCATTTACCGTTTTTGCTCCTACAAACGATGCATTTGCTAAAGTTCCGAAAGCAACTTTAGATGAGTTGATGATGCCAGAGAATAAAGAGAAGTTACAGAATGTTCTTAAGTATCATGTGGTTTCAGGAAAAATTACTTCCGCCGATCTTGCTGCAGAAATCAAGGCTAATAATGGAACTTTTAATTTCTCTACCGTAGAAGGTGCAGAATTAACAGCTACAATGAGCGGAGATAAGATCGTTTTGAAAGACGGTAATGGTAAAACAGCAAATATTGTACAAGCAGATGTAGATGCATCAAATGGTGTGGTACATGTTATTGATGCCGTTGTGATGAAAAAATCTTAATCACAGTATTATAAAACTTAAAAATCCCGCTTCTGCGGGATTTTTTTTGCTTTAAAATCAATTTCTAAAAGATATTTACTTCCAGTTCCAGGGCAATTTTAAATTGGCTTTGGATCTTATCCTGGATTTTTTGTGCAATATTTAAAATTTCTAAACCCGTGGCAGTACCGTAATTTACCAGCACTAAAGCCTGGTTTTTGTGAACTCCCGCATCTCCTTCGCGGAAACCTTTGAATCCCGCCCGATCTATCAGCCATCCTGCAGGAATCTTATATTCATTTTCTGAAATTTTGTAATGAGGCATTTCAGGATTTTCCTTTTGTAATTTCTGAAAGGCTCCGACAGAAATAATAGGATTTTTAAAAAAGCTGCCACTATTTCCCAATTCTCTGGGATCCGGTAATTTTTGTTGCCTGATCCTGATTACTGCATTTGAAACATCCTGAATTGAAGGATTTGTTATTCCGCTTTCTTCCAAAGCTTCATTTATAGATCCGTAATTCGTATAAAGCTGATGATTTTTTTTACTCAATTTAAAAGTGACACTTGTAATTATATACTTTCCCTTAACCTTGTTTTTGAAGATCGAATTTCTATACCCAAAATCACATTCTTCAGCATTAAAATTCATCATTTCAATTGTTTGAATATCGATGGCTACACAGGAAACAAAATGGTCCTTGAGCTCTATCCCATAAGCGCCAATATTTTGAATAGGTGAAGAACCAATATTTCCAGGGATTAGGGAAAGATTCTCCAGTCCCCCATAATCATGCGCAAGGGTCCACAGAACGAATTCGTGCCAGTTTTCTCCTGCATTGGCCTGAATATAAACGAAGTCTTCAGTTTCCTGTACTACTTTAATTCCCTTGAGATTAATATGAAGTACAGTGGCAGTTATGTCTTGCGTGAGCAACATATTGCTGCCTCCGCCCAAAACAAAAAGTTCTTCGGCGTATTTACCCGTTAAAACAGATTTGAGTTCCTCCAGACTGGTAACCGAAACAAAACGTTTGGCCTTCACATCTATTCCAAATGTGTTATAGGATTTCAATGAGCTGTTCTGAAAAACCTTCATTATTTGTTATAAATTTTTAAGGCTTCTTTTAAAAGAACCAGCGCCCTTTTCAAATCTTCTTTTTTGAGAACGTAGGCTATCCTTACCTGGTTTAAACCTGTATTGGGTGTGGAATAAAATCCAGCGGCAGGAGCTACCATAACCGTTTCATTATCCAACTGAAATTCTTCTAAAAGCCATTTTGCAAAATCATCGGCATTTTTAACGGGTAATGCTGCAATGCAGTAAAATGCACCATTAGGGCGTGCAACAGTCACTCCTTCTATAGCTTCTAAACCCGAAATCAATAAATTTCTTCGGGAGGTGTATTCATCAATCACTTCATCAAAATAACTTTGAGGAGTGCTTAAAGCCGCTTCACTTGCAATTTGTGCAAATGTTGGCGGACTTAACCTTGCCTGTGCAAATTTCATCGCAGTAGCGATTACCTCTTTATTTTTGGAAACGAGGCATCCAATGCGGGCACCGCACATGCTGTATCGTTTTGAAACAGAATCTATCATAATGGCATTATTCTCCAATCCTGGGATGCTCATAATAGAAAAATGTTTTGCTCCATCATATGCGAATTCACGGTAAACTTCATCTGCCACCAAAAAGATATCATACTTTATGGCAATTTCAGCCAATTGTTTGATCTCTTCTTCCGTATACAAATATCCCGTTGGATTTCCCGGATTACATATTAAAATAGCTTTTGTTTTGGGGGTAATCAGTTTTTCGAATTCTTTTATGGGAGGAAGCGCGAAATTTGTTTCAATCTTGGATTCTACCGGAATAATTTTGACTCCGGAGGAGGTAGCAAACCCGTTATAGTTTGCATAAAAAGGTTCCGGAATAATTATTTCGTCCCCGGCATCGGCGATGCTTCCCATTGCAAATAACAAGGCTTCCGAACCACCTGTTGTAATAATTATTTCTTCCTTATTTACGGGGATATTTCTTTTGCTATAATAGGCCGCCAATTTTTTTCTATAGCTATCAAAACCAGCAGAGTGACTGTAAGATAGAACCTCTATATCGTGGTTTCTTACCGCATCTAAAGCTTGCGTTGGAGTTTTAATATCTGGCTGACCAATATTTAACTGATATATTTTTCTTCCTTTTTTGACTGCTATTTCTGCGTACGGAACTAATTTTCGTATGGGTGATTCAGGCATGGAAATACCTTTTGCTGATATTTTAGGCATAATTTATGTCATTTTCTTTTTCAGTACAAAAATGCGAAATTTTAAGCACATACTCTGCTTAAAAATATTTTTAGTAAAAGGTTTTTCGGATATTTAAAGAACTAATTTTGAAAAATTTGGTAAAAGCTATTAGCTCCATAATCTTCTTTTTAGCTCTGTTTATTTCATCTCCGGCGCAAAAGGCGTTTGAAATTGACGATGATAAAAATCATTTTCAACTGTCTTTTCAGCTCATTCATGATTTAGTGATCGTGCCAGTAGAAATAAATGGAGTGGAACTCTCTTTTTTGCTTGATACAGGCGTTGATTCAACAATTTTGTTCAATTTAACAGAAGTGGATTCCCTAAAGGTAAAAAATGCCACAAGTATACTTTTAAGGGGCTTGGGAGGCGGAGATCCTATTCAAGCAATTAAATCTTCCGGAAATGAGATTAGAATAGGAAAAGCAACCAGTCAATCGCTAATAATGTACGTGGTTTACGATTATGAAATAAGCCTTTCCAATAGGATGGGAGTGCCAATTCACGGAATTATTGGCTACGATTTTTTCAAGGATTTTATCCTGGAATTTAATTATCCGAGGCAAAAAATAAAAATTTATAATCCAGAATTTTATGATTATAAAAAGTGCAGGAAATGCGAGGATCTTCCCCTAACTTTCTTTAAGAATAAACCCTATGTAACCGCAAGAGTTAAAATTGATGACAATATTGAACTTCCCTTAAATTTTCTTATTGATAGTGGCTTTGGAGATGCTGTATGGATGTTGAACGATGATAATCAAGGAATTAAAGTTCCTGAACGATATTTTAAAGATTTCCTTGGATTTGGAATGGGTGGAAGTGTATATGGATTAAGGAGCAGGATAAAAAGTTTAAAGTTGGGAAGATTTGAGTTTGAGGAAGTAACTGCAAGTTTTCCGGATTCACTCTATATACAGGAGATGCAAACTTATAAATTACGAAGCGGCAGCATTGGCGCCCAAATTTTAAAGAGGTTTGATTTAACAATTGACTATCGGAATAAAAAATTACGTCTTTCTCCTAATAAAAATTTTAATCTTCCTTTTGAATATGATATGAGCGGGGTTATAATTGCCCATACCGGATTCAGCTATGTTAAAAAACTTCGAAGCGGGATTGTTCCGAACGCTAATAACCAGGAAAATAATGAACCTGGAATATTGGTTTATAAGAGCGATTCTGAGATTGAATTTACATTGGAACCACAATATGGGATTGTGGAAATAAGACCAAACTCCCCAGCAGAAAAAGCCGGCTTACAAATTGGAGATTTGCTAACTGATATAAATAGGAAAAAAGCTTATCGTTTAAAGCTCTCTGAAATAATTAGTATTCTCAGTTCCAAAGAAGGAAAGACAATACGATTTAGAATTATGCGGAATGGAATGGAAAAGGTGATTACGTTTGAACTTAAAAAAATATTATAAAAAAAACTCCCGAATTTCGGGAGTTTTTAAATTTTAAGATTTTTCAGTAGGATCCAAAATTTTACCCTTTATTTTAAGGGCTTTAGTAGGTTCATCAGTATTTGAATAAATTGTTATTGTTTTCCTGATTGGACCAACTCGATTGGTATCATACTTTACTTCAATTTTTCCGCTTTCTCCCGATTGAATCGCTGCTTTTGGCCAGGTGGGTATTGTACAGCCACAACTGGAATAAACATTTTCTATAATTAACGGAGCATCTCCAATATTCTTAAATTCAAATACACGAACTCCATCACTGCCTTTTTCAATTTCCCCGTAATCAATCATTTCCGATTTAAATTCAAATTTCGGAGTGTTTTGAGCGGTTAAGGTCGAGAAACCAGCCAATACCACTATCATTATTGTTAAAATTGTTTTCATATTTAAATATTTATTGTTTTATTTATTTGTTTCCGAAAACTATCGGAAGAAATTCGCTTTGAATTCCTGTTTGTGTAGTAAATATAGGTCGAATTATTCCAAACCCAAAGGGATTTACCAAAACAACTACTTTTATAATCCTCAACTTATAAGTACTTTTGCTTTTATTTTCAAAAATCAGACCAAACATGGCATTACCCCAAAATTACGATATAGAACAGGTAGAGAACAAATGGTACGAATACTGGATGGAGCAAGGTTATTTTCACTCTGAAGTAGATGAAAGAACAGCTTACACCATCGTGATCCCTCCGCCTAATGTCACCGGGGTATTGCATATGGGACATATGCTGAACAATACAATTCAGGATGTTTTAATAAGGCGGGCAAGACTTAAAGGTTTTAATGCATGTTGGGTTCCTGGAACCGATCATGCCTCCATTGCGACTGAGGCCAAGGTAGTGTCCAAATTAAAAGCAGAAGGAATTGATAAAAACGACCTGTCAAGGGAAGAATTTTTGGTTCACGCCTGGGATTGGACTCATAAACACGGTGGGATCATTCTGGAGCAACTTAAAAAGCTGGGAGCCTCCTGTGATTGGGAGCGAACAAAGTTTACAATGGATGATAATATGTCTGCTTCTGTTATCAAAGTTTTTGTGGATTTATATGAAAAAGGCTTGATTTATAGAGGATACAGGATGGTTAACTGGGATCCGGAAGCAAAAACCACCTTATCTGATGAGGAGGTTATCCATTTGGAACAGCAGGGAAATTTATATTATTTGAAATATAAAATTGAAGGCAGTCACGAAACTGTCACTATTGCGACCACGCGGCCTGAAACAATTCTTGGGGATACTGCCATTTGTATCAATCCTAACGATGAGCGGTTTAAGCATCTCAAGGGTAAAAATGTGATCGTTCCTTTAGTTAACCGGGTAATCCCAATAATAGTAGATGAATATGTGGACATGGAATTTGGAACCGGTTGTTTAAAAGTAACCCCAGCCCATGATATAAATGACAAAGAAATTGGCGAAAGACATAATCTTGAAGTGATTGATATTTTCAACGATGATGCAACCCTTAATTCATACGGACTTCATCACCAAGGAAAAGACAGGTTTGTAGCCAGAAAAGATATGGTAAAGGAATTGGAGGAATTGGGATTTCTGGTTAAAACTGAAATTCATATCAATAAAATAGGAACAAGTGAGCGTACAGGAGCCGTCATAGAACCTAAGTTAAGCGATCAATGGTTCCTAAAGATGAAGGATCTTGCAAAACCAGCCCTAGATGCCGTATTAAGTAAAGAAGTGAAGTTAGTACCAGATAAGTTTGTAAATACTTACAGGCATTGGATGGAAAATGTCCGGGATTGGAATATTTCAAGACAACTCTTATGGGGACAGCAAATTCCGGCCTATTTTTACGGATCAGGGAAAGATGATTTTGTAGTTGCCGAAACAGCAGAAGTCGCATTAAGTAAAGCTATTGAAAAAACCGGTAATCAGGATCTTAAAATGAGCGATCTAACTCAGGATTCGGATGCTCTGGATACCTGGTTTTCCTCCTGGCTATGGCCTATAAGTGTATTCAATGGAATTTTGGAACCGGATAATAAGGAAATAAATTATTATTATCCCACCAACGATTTGGTAACCGCACCGGAGATTTTGTTTTTTTGGGTAGCCAGAATGATCATTGCAGGATATGAATACCGTGGTGAAAAACCTTTTACAAATGTTTATTTAACCGGAATCGTGAGGGATAAACAACGCCGTAAGATGTCCAAATCTTTGGGTAATTCGCCGGATCCGTTAAAATTGATCGGCCAATATGGAGCCGATGGGGTTAGGGTAGGGATGTTGTTGAGTTCTCCCGCAGGAAACGATTTAATGTTTGATGAAGATTTATGCAAACAAGGTGGCGGATTTATCAATAAAATCTGGAATTCATTTAAACTAATCAATATCTGGGAAATAGATAAAGATAAAGAGCAGGATGAAACTTCCCGAATTGCGGTAGAATGGTATACATCAAAATTTCAGAAAGAATTGTTGGAAATTGAAGATCACTACTCAAAATACAGGATTAGCGATGCCCTGATGGCAACCTATAAACTCATCTGGGACGACTATTGTTCCTGGTTTCTGGAAATGGTTAAACCGGCTTATGGTGAAGCCATCGACCAAAAAACCTATAACGAGGTGGTGGCAATTTTAGAGAACAATTTAAAGATCCTCCATCCCTTTGTTCCTTTTATTTCAGAAGAGATATGGCAACAACTTAAAACAAGAACTCCGGAAGAGGCTTTGATCGTTGCTAAATGGCCTGATTTTATTGAAGCAGATCAGAAAATAACGGATGAATTTTCCTTTGCTTCAGAAGTGATTTCGGGGATAAGAAATATCAGGAAAGCGAAGAATATTTCCTTTAAAGATCAAATTTCTTTGGATGTATTGAACAATGAAAATACTTCAGAAACCTTCAATTCTGTGATCAAAAAATTGGGGAATATTTCTGCTTTGAATTACGTAGATAAGCAAGTGGAAGGAGCCTTGTCATTTAGGGTGAAATCCAACGAATATTTTATTCCCATTGAAGGAGCCATTGATGTGGTTGGTGAAAGAAAGAAACTAATGGAGGAGTTGGAGTACACACAAGGATTTTTAAAATCTGTAGAGAATAAATTATCCAATGATCGTTTTGTAAACAATGCACCAAAAAATGTGGTAGCAATTGAAAAAGCGAAAAAATCTGATGCAGAAGCAAAAATTGAGGTTTTAAAAACTAGTTTGGCAGGACTGAAATAGAATATAGGCAGGAATTAGGCAAAAACTAATTGAAACCGGATCCTATATTTCCCCAATATGTTTTTCCACCATTTCAATATATTTATTCCTGGCATCCAGTTGGCTTAAATTTTCAACCTGCAAAAGTGCGTTCGCTTTAAATCCGCTTCGCAAGTCTTCGTTATTTGCAGTAGAATAAAATCCGTTTTTTTGTGTGGCACGTTTATAATAGGCATAAAAGTGTAGCATAATATCCGGAGGGAATTTTAAAGAAGTATTGCTCGCCATTTTGTAAGCTTTCAAAAATTTTATATCTGTTATTTTTGTCATTCTGAGCTTATTCAATATTGGCGATTGCACTTTTTCCGCCTCTAACCTTATCGTTTAGTTTTACCGTGATATTGGTTTTTAAAGGTAAAAATACATCTACCCGCGATCCAAATTTTATAAAACCACTATCGCTGCCCTGCAGAACTTCCTGGCCTTCTTCGGCGTAATTTACAATGCGTTTTGCCATGGCGCCCGCAACTTGCCTGTAAAGCACTTCTCCAATAATGGAATTTTCCACAACAACTGTAGTTCGTTCGTTTTCTTCGCTCGATTTTGGATGCCAGGCTACCAAAAATTTTCCGGGGTGATATTTGCTGTATTTTACGGTTCCCCCAATTGGATAACGTGTTACGTGTACATTTATTGGAGACATGAAAATGGATATCTGTAAGCGTTTATCCTTAAAATATTCCTTTTCAAATACTTCTTCTATCACTACAACCTTGCCATCTACCGGTGCCAAAACCTCCACATTATTCATTTGAATAAGGCGTTTTGGATTTCTGAAAAACTGAAGGATCAGCAAAAATATTACAATGCTAATTGCCAGAATAGAGAATTTCACCCAATAGGTGTTAACAAATAAATAAGTCATTGTATTTACAGCGATTAAAAAAATCGCTGTAAATAATATTATTTTGTGTCCTTCTTTATGAAACATAGTTCAATATCAATAAATAGGCATATACAAACGGACTCGAAAATATTATACTGTCCAGCCTGTCAAAGAGTCCACCGTGTCCCGGCATAAGTTTGCCGCTGTCTTTTACTCCTGCCTGACGTTTAAACTTGGATTGAATTAGATCACCAAGCGTACCAAAAATACTCAATATTATTGCCATTCCCAACCAGGATTGAAAACTGAGAGAATCGGTAATATTGAGATAATGGGTAATAAAGTAATATATGAAATATCCGGCTATACAGCTAAATATGATTCCTCCAATAAATCCTTCAATGGTTTTATTTGGGGATATTTGCTTGTAGAGCTTAATTTTTCCGAAATTCTTACCAACTATATATGCAAAGGTGTCATTGGTCCATATCAACGCAAACACTCCT
Source organism: Flavobacteriales bacterium (assembly GCA_038241065.1). Lineage (GTDB taxonomy): Bacteria > Bacteroidota > Bacteroidia > Flavobacteriales > Flavobacteriaceae > Gillisia. The sequence continues at coordinate 1,575 of JBBRGD010000010.1, read as the reverse complement.
ACGATAAGCTCCGGTCTAAACGTTCCGGAATAGGTTGGAATAAGGGTTAAAAACACCATCGATGATATTAGATAAAATATCAGGATGATATATTTCTTTTTTTCAAAAACGGGAATTTTTTTAATGAAGAGCAAATCTTTAGCCAGGAATAAGTTCACAAAAATGGTAATGCATAACAATACCAGGGTGGCATTAGTATCAAATTTTATATAACTGAAAATGATAAAAAATAATGCGTGAACTACATAAAGTGCATAGCTTTTTAAACGCAATAGTTTTTCAAGTTCAAGGAGGCAAACTAAACCAATTAGAAAAAAAAGTGAAATGAAAATAAATTCGGAAGAGAGAATTGAAACCACAAGAATGGAAATATACAATAATCCTGAAATTGTCCTAATAATAGATTCCCTCATATTTTATAAATCTTCCATAAGTAGCAAATATAGGTTTTTTGTGCTACTTCCGTAACTCATAAAATCACCTTCTTTCTGGGTTTCAAAACTTTTTATTGTAGTGATATTAGAAGGTATCCGTGCTTTGTTTTTATATTTAATTCCCCTGAGGCCTTCTCCAATGGTTTCCACCAATTGACTTGTAGATGCTATTATGATAAAATTGTAAGGTAATTCGTTTAATCTTTTTTCTTTAATCTGATTAGATGAAATTAAAATCGAACCATCGTTTGCAATTAAAAACTCACAGGTGGATAGAAAGAAGGAGGCATCTCCAGATTTGTTAAATTCCAGATTAAAGTGATTAAATTTGCTTTGAATATTTGGATCCAAACAACAGGTGGGTTTTTCGTACCAATCATTTTCAAGTAGAATATTATCGAAGGCATTAAATATTTCCTTCTCATTCTCACAATATAAAAATTTCCCGCCATTGTTTTTGAAATTGAGCATAAACCGCTCATCGGTTGGAAGATTAACATCTGGCATATATTTGCTACGGTCAGCCTTATCGGGGATGTCCTGATCTTTGTCTGATTTAGATTTAGGGTTTAGAAAATTTCTAAATAGACTCATAATGAGATTTAGGGGATTATATTGCACAGATTAAACCAAAGGTAAAAAATCTTAATTTAACACTAGGTCAAATTAAGACTTTTCCCAATAAATTATTAACTTATTTATTAACCGATGTATCTTCAGTTATTTCACTATCCTCAATGTTTTCAGAAGAAGTTGGGGTCTTAATATTCTTTTTTGTGATTAATGGAATGTCCTCTTCTTTTTTCTCAAAAGGACGGTCGCCAAAGATTTTCTGCAAATCGTCTTTAAAGATTACTTCTTTTTCCAAAAGAATTTCTGCCAATTGGGTTAACTTATCTTTATTGACTTCCAGGAGGTCAATTGCTCTTTTATATTGAGATTCAATTAAATTTGAAATCTCCTTGTCTATAAGTTCGGCAGTTTTTTCACTATAAGGCTTGGTGAAATTATATTCATTTTGTCCTGAAGAATCATAAAAGGTCAAATTACCGAGCTTTTCATTCAGGCCATAGATGGTAACCATAGCTCTTGCCTGTTTGGTTACTTTTTCCAAATCGCTTAAAGCACCAGTAGAAATTTT
>JBBRGD010000009.1:0-15057 GCA_038241065.1 Flavobacteriales bacterium | reverse complement strand
GAAAGGTTGAGGTTCGGGCAAAGTTGCCTGAAGGCGGTGGCACCTGGCCGGCCATCTGGATGCTTGGGTCAAATATCACTTCTGCAGGCTGGCCAGCTTGCGGGGAGATAGATATAATGGAGCATGTAGGAAATAATATTGGAAGGGTGAGCAGTGCAATCCATACGCCATCAAGTTTTGGGAATACCCAAAATGTAGGAGTTACTAATGTTTCAAACGTAACTTCAGAATTTCATGTGTATGGAATTGAATGGACTGCAAAGAAAATCGCTTTTTCGGTAGATGGAAATGTGTTTTACACCTATAATCCTTCAGAAAAAAATGATCAAACCTGGCCATTTGATAAAAATCAATTTTTAATACTGAATATAGCGATAGGTGGAAATTTGGGAGGTAATATAGACCCAAACTTTACACAGGGAACTATGGAGATAGATTATGTAAGAGTGTATCAGTAGAAAATTTTTAATGAAAGCACATAAAATAACAAGAATGAAATCAATACTATACTTAATGTTGTTTTTTCTTGGTGTGAATTGCAGTAGCAATGATCCCACAGAAGAACCTGAAAATCCTGAACAGCCTCAGGCTACTAATGAAGTGGACTTTTATCTTACGAAAGGGGATGGCTCTCAAAAACTTGCTAAACAATCAGGGGTAATTTCATTTGCGAACAGTCCAAATGGCTATGCTAATATTGAAATTAAAGCAGCAGAGACTTTTCAAACTGTTGACGGCTTTGGATTTACGTTAACCGGTGGAAGCGCAGAACTCATCAATTCTTTAAATGCTTCTAAAAAGCAGGAATTACTGAAGCAGCTTTTCGGAAATAGCGATAATTCGATTGGAATAAGTTATCTGAGAATCAGTATTGGAGCATCAGATCTGGATGCTACAACTTTCTCTTATGATGATATTCCAGAAGGGGAAACAGATGAAGATCTTTCAGAATTCAGTCTTGAGCCAGATATGGATGATCTTATTCCTTTATTGAATGAAATCCTTGAAATTAATCCTGATATAAAAATCATGGGTTCCCCGTGGTCTCCTCCTGTTTGGATGAAAGACAACAACAGTACAATTGGCGGCAGTTTACAACCAAAATACTACAGCGTTTATGCACAGTATTTCGTGAAATATATTCAAAAAATGAAAGAACAAGGTATCACCGTTGATGCCATTACAATTCAAAATGAGCCTTTGCATCCAGGAAATAATCCAAGTTTGTTAATGACCGCTCCCCAACAAACCGATTTTATCAAAAACCACCTTGGACCTGCATTTCAAACAGCAAACATAACTACAAAGATTATTATTTACGACCATAATTGTGACAAACCGGAATATCCTATTTCCGTATTAAATGATGCTGCTGCCAAGTCCTTTATTTCGGGCTCGGCTTTTCATTTATATGCTGGAGATATTAGCGCTTTATCAACGGTTCACAACGCACATCCTGACAAAGATTTATATTTTACCGAACAATACACTCCTTCAGATGGAGATTTTCAAGGCGATTTAAAATGGCATCTTAAAAATGTTGTTATAGGCTCTATGAGAAATTGGAGTAAAACAGCACTTGAATGGAATTTAGCCAACGACCCTTCTTTTGGCCCTCATACAGATGGAGGCTGCACAACCTGTAAAGGTGCCATCACCATAAGCGGGAGTTCCACATTTTCTAAAAACGTGGGTTATTATATAATCGGGCATGCCTCCAAATTTGTTCCGGCTGGTTCTGTTCGAATAGCCAGTAATATAAGTGGAAATCTAAACAACGTAGCATTTAAAAGACCCGATGGTAAGAAAGTTCTGATTGTTGAGAATGACGGTAATTCAAGCGAATTGTTCAACGTAAAATATAATGGAAAATGGTTTACTACTTCTCTTGACGGGGGAGCAGTGGGGACTTTCGTCTGGGAATAAGCATCTAAAACTTTAATTTATCAAATGAAATATTTATTTTTTACCCTTTTTCTTTTATCTATCATCACCAACTACGCTCAAGAAGCAAACTTTTCCGGATTTCTTAAAGTGGACGGACAAAAGATAGTTAACGATAAAAATGAAAATATTGTCTTACGTGGATTTGGTCTTGGAGGCTATATGCTTCAAGAAGGATATATGCTAAAAGTTCCATTCTCGGGGCAACAGTATGTATTTAAAGAACACGTTCAAGAATTAATTGGCAATGAGAAAACTGAGGAATTCTATTCTAAATGGCGAAATAATTTTATGCAGAAGAAGGATGTCGATTCTCTCAAAAAATGGGGGTATAATTCCATTCGACTTCCAATGCATTATAATCTTTTTACTCTTCCTGTAGATCAAGAACCTGAAAAAGGTAAAAACACTTGGCTAGAAGAAGGATTTAGATTAACAGATCAACTGGTTTCTTGGTGCAGAGATAATAAAATTTATCTAATACTAGACATGCATGCAACCCCTGGAGGGCAGGGAAACGATGTGAATATTTCAGATCGAGATCCTTCAAAACCTTCACTTTGGGAAAGCGTAGAAAACAGAGATAAACTTGAAGCGCTTTGGGTTAAACTTGCAGAACGTTATAAAGATGAGCCTGTAATTGGTGGTTATGATCTAATTAATGAGCCAAACTGGACTTTTGAAGAAGGAAAGAATATCAATGGCACTGAAGATTCTAAAAATTCAATGTTATGGGATTTTCAGAAAAAACTTACAAAGTCAATCAGAGAAATTGATAACAACCATATCATTATTATAGAAGGAAATGGCTGGGGCAATAATTATAATGGCCTTATAGACCTTTGGGATGATAATTTGGTGATGAGTTTTCATAAATACTGGACCTACAATACAAAAGAATCTATACAGACCTTTCTAGATTATCGTGAAGAATTAAACATTCCAATCTGGCTTGGGGAATCTGGTGAGAATTCTAATGCTTGGTTTGCTGATGCTATAAGTCTTATGGAAGAGAATAATATTGGATGGTGCTGGTGGCCTTTAAAAAAGTTAGGATCTAATAATCCAATAGAAATAAAGGTTAATCCTGGTTATGAAAAGATTTTAAAATATTGGAAAGAAGAAACTTCCAAACCTTCTGTTTTAGAGGCGGAAAAGGCATTTATGAACCTTGCTGAAAACACAAAGATTGAGAATAGTATTATTCACTATAACTTAATTGATGCAATGATAAGACAACCAAGAAATACTGAAACAAAACCTTTCAAAATTCATAATATTCCTGGCGGCGAGATTTTAGCAGCAGATTATGACATGGGGAATAATGGTTTGGCTTATAAAGATAATATTTCCGGAAATTACTGGGTTTCCGAGAATGGTAAAAGAGTACGTTGGAATACTGGAGAAGCTTATAGAAATGATGGGGTGGATATTTATGAGGTAGATAATGTTCTTTATGTTGGAAATACTGAAAATGGAGAATGGCTTAAATATACTATCCAAGTAAATGAAGATGGAGTATATAATCTCAATTTTAAACTGTCTTCCCCAGACAAAGAGGCTAAGGCAAGTGTGGATATAGATAAACAAAAAATTGGAGAAATTGTAATCCCAAAGTCTCAGGACTGGAATTGGATAAAGATTATAAATGTGAAACTCAGTAAGGGTTCTCATCACCTCATATTTCGAATTGAAAATGGAGGCTTAAAATTTGAGAAATTCAGTTTTGAGCTAAAATAGTTGAATAGATAATAAACCTAATGAAAAAATTTTTAAAAACTGGAGCATTGCTTATAATGGCGTTAGTTGCTCAAAATATTCATTCCCAGTCCGCCAATTCTGATAAGGACTTAAAGGAAAAATCCATTCAGATTTATACCACGGCAAAGGATTCAGATCTTAGACTTAGCCAAAATGGAAATCAAACATTTGGAGATTATAAACAACCTCTGGAAACTGAGATATCGATATTTGTAAATCCGAATAAAGAATTCCAAAAGTTTATGGGAATAGGTGCCGCAATCTCTGATGCCAGTGCTGAAGTTTTTGCCCAACTTAAAGAAAAAGATCAGGAAAGACTATTAGAAGCATACTACGATATAGATAAGGGTATTGGATATTCTTTAACCCGCACTACCATACATAGTTGTGATTTTTCGAGTGAGAGTTATACGTATGTGGAGGAGGGAGATAATGAATTAAGCACTTTTAATATAGATCATGACCGCAAATATAGAATCCCAATGATTAAAAGGGCTATCAAGGCTGCTGGAGGAGAATTGTTATTATATGTTTCTCCTTGGAGTCCACCGGCTTTCATGAAAACAAATGGCTCCATGCTTCAGGGAGGCAAACTAATACCGGAATACCGTCAAAACTGGGCAAACTATTATGCAAAGTTTATAAAGGCTTATGAGGCTGAGGGAATGCCAATTTGGGGTCTTACCATTCAAAATGAACCTATGGCAACCCAAACCTGGGAATCTTGTATTTATACCGCTGAGGAAGAACGAGATTTTTTGAAGGATTTCCTAGGGCCAACACTTGAAAAGCAAGGGCTAGGAGACAAAAAAATTGTGGTCTGGGATCATAACAGAGATTTGATGGTTAATAGATCCAATGTAATATTTGATGACCCTGAAGCTTCGAAATATGCATGGGGAACCGGATTTCATTGGTATGAAACCTGGACAGGGGCAGATCCATTGTTTGAGAATGTTGGAATGGTAAATAATGCATATCCAGATAAAAACTTAATGTTTACTGAAGGATGTATAGAAAAATTTGATGCTGCAAAATACCAGTTCTGGCCAAATGCAGAACGTTATGGAGAACAAATGATTCACGATTTCAATAACGGTACTGTTGCTTGGACAGATTGGAATATTCTCTTAGATGAAAATGGAGGTCCTAACCATGTAGGGAATTTCTGCTTTGCTCCGGTTCATGCAGATACAAGAACCAAAGAATTAATTTTCACCCCTTCGTATTATTATATTGGTCAGTTTTCCAAATTTATTCGTCCTGATGCAAAGCGAATAAGCACAGCAAGTAGCCGTAGTAGTTTATTAAGTACATCTTTTAAAAATGCAGATGGGAGTTATGCCACCATCGTGATGAATAAAACCGATAAATTAATTCAATACAATCTTTTTGTAGGTAGTAATAAAGCCATCTTTGAAATACCTGCACATGCTATACAAACTCTTATTTACTAGCCTTATGAAAAAATTAGTATTCCCAGTATTCTTATTGATCTTTTTAGGCTTGAATGCCCAAAACTCAAAAATTTTGAGTTCTGTTAAAAATGTTGAAACCAAAGTCGATTCTGTTTTGGCCTTGATGACCCTTGAAGAAAAAGTTGGGCAACTTGTTCAGTATAATGGAAGTTGGGATCTTACCGGGCCGGCTTCAGAATTAGGCAATAAACAAAAGGAGGAAAACATAAAAAAAGGACTTGTGGGTTCCATGCTTAATGTATTATCTGTTACAGCAACAAAAGAAGCTCAAAAACTGCTAATGGAGAATTCACGTATGAAGATCCCTATGATGTTTGGATATGACGTGATACATGGATATAAAACCATTTTTCCGGTGCCGCTCGGCGAAACTGCAAGTTGGGATCTGGAAGCCATGGAAAATTCTGCGCGGATAGCTGCCATAGAATCTGTTGCCGATGGCATAAACTGGACGTTTTCACCAATGATAGATATTTCAAGAGATGCACGATGGGGAAGGATTATGGAAGGTAGCGGGGAAGATACATATCTTACTTCAATGGTTGCAATAGCCAAAGTAAAGGGGTATCAGGGAAATGATCTTGCAGGAGATTTAACCATTGCCGCAACTGCAAAGCATTTTGCAGGTTACGGGATGGCAGAGGCCGGCCGGGATTACAATACAGTAAATTTAGGGGAAAATGAACTCCACAATACAGTGCTTCCACCGTTTAAGGCCGCAGCAGATGCAGGAGTCGCTACTTTTATGAATGCCTTTAACGAAATTGACGGAATACCCTCCACAGGCAACAAGAACTTACAACGGGATATTTTAAAAGGTGACTGGAACTGGGACGGATTCGTAGTTTCAGATTGGGGTTCTATCCCTGAGATGATTAATCACGGCTTTGCAAAAGACAAAAAACACGCTGCTGAGATCGCTATAAAAGCCGGAAGTGATATGGACATGGAAGGCGGAGCTTATGAAACTAGCTTAGTAGAATTAGTTAAAGAAGGAGCCTTGGATATAGAGCTAATAGATGATGCGGTAAAACGAGTATTAAGCGTGAAGTTTAAATTAGGTCTTTTTGACGATCCTTATAAATATTCAAATCCGGAAATAGCCGCAAATATTTCCTTTGAAGATCATAAGAAAGCAGCCAGGGATATCGCCAGGAAATCGATTGTCCTTCTAAAAAATGAAAATAATTTATTGCCACTGAAACCGGGGGTTAAATCCATAGCTGTAATTGGTCCGCTGGCAAACGATAAAGACAGCCCAATAGGGAACTGGAGAGCGCAAGGTGAAGCCAACTCTGCTGTTTCTGTTTTAGAGGGAATTAAAACTGCGGCCGGCAGGGATGTAAAAGTGAATTATGCCCTGGGAACTACCCTGGGAATTGGTGAGCGCAGTTTTTTAATGCCACTGGAAATAAATACTACTGACAGGTCCGGGTTCAAGGAAGCGCTGGAAATAGCTAAAAATTCAGAACTGGTTATAATGGTATTGGGGGAAGATGCCTTCCAGTCCGGAGAAGGCAGGAGCCAGTCAAAAATTGGCCTGGCAGGCCTTCAGCAGGAATTACTGGAAGAAATTTACAAGGTTAATAAAAACATTGTCCTGGTACTTATTAATGGCCGTCCACTTGAATTATCCTGGTCTGCGGAAAATATCCCCACGATAGTAGAGGCCTGGCAATTAGGATCGGAAAGTGGGAACGCCATAGCCGATGTTCTTTTTGGCAAATACAATCCTTCAGGAAAATTGCCGGTTTCCTTTCCCAGAACTGTGGGACAGGAACCTCTTTATTACAATCAAAAAAATACCGGAAGACCATCCAGTGACCTTCACGTAACCTATTCTCATTACACCGATGTGAAAAAAGATGCTTTATTTCCGTTTGGTTTTGGCTTGAGTTATACCCAATTTGAATACGGTGAAATAAATCTTTCATCTCCTGAAATGAATGCCGATGGAAACATAGAAGTAAGCATTCCAGTTACAAATACAGGTAAAGTTGAAGGTAGGGAAGTGGTTCAGCTTTATCTTCGGGATTTGGTTGCAAGTACGACCAGACCTGTTAAGGAATTAAAAGGATTTCAACTTTTGGATCTAAAACCCGGAGAAAGCAGGATCGTAAAATTTGTTATTGACGAAAAAATGCTTCAATTTTATACTGCCAATAAAATATGGGAGTCTGAAGCTGGGGAGTTTGAAGTATTTGTGGGCGGAAACTCAAGAGATGTTAAAAGTGCAGCTTTCAAATTGATAAGGAATTAATTATGAACGCATTTTTGAAATTTACCTTCAGTGTAATTCTTTTTTGGGGTTTTCCTTTCGCAATATTTTCCCAGGTAATTTTTGAGGATAATTTTGATGGAGACAGTTTAAACCTGGAATTCTGGAATTATGAAGAGGGCAATGGATGCCCCAATTTATGTGGATGGGGCAATAATGAACGCCAGAGCTACAACCGGGATTATGTGAAGGTTGAAGATGGAAAACTGGTGATTGAGGCTCTAAAAAAGGGTGACAAGTATTTTTCAGGAAAAATCAATACCAAAGACAAAATAGAATTCCAATACGGAACTATAGAAGTTCGCCTAAAACTCCCTGAAGGACATGGACTGTGGCCTGCTGTGTGGATGCTTGGAGCTAATATTGATGAAGTTGGATGGCCGGGTTCCGGGGAAATTGATCTTATGGAATATGTAGGAAGGGAACCGCATACGGTGTATTCTTCCTTACATACTCCTGCAAGTCATGGGGATACAGAGAACTCTAAAAAAACAATTATAGAGAATATTGAAGAAGGCTATCATATATTTAAAACGGTTTGGACCGAAGATGATATTGAATATTTTATAGATGGAGATCACGTTTATACTTTCATCCCGAAGGCATATGATGATGCGAATTATCCATTTCGGCATCCATTTTACTTTTTGATAAACCTTGCAGTTGGTGGGAATTTTGGTGGTCCGGAGGTGGATGACACCATATTTCCGGCTAAATTTTACATCGATTATATCAAAGTTCAGAATTATGAAAATTTATCAAAAAAATTTAACTAGTTTTAACAAATTTTTAATATTTCCTCATGAAAAATAAAACCTATTTAATGCTTATTACCATTGTTTCGGCTTTGGGAGGATTACTTTTCGGATATGACACCGGTGTAATTAATGGTTCACAGTATTATTTTAGTCAGTATTTTGACTTGGATCCCGGAATGAAAGGTTGGGTTGTAGGAAGTGCGCTGATAGGTTGCTTTTTTGGAGCAATTATAGCCGGGCCAATAAGTATTGCAATTGGAAGAAAATATTCTTTAATCATTTCAGCAATATTGTTTTCAATTTCCGCCTGGGGCTCTGGATTGCCGGCTTTTTTACCGGAATCTGTTTCCTTATTAGTCGCTTTTCGAATTATTGGCGGATTGGGAATTGGTATGGCCTCAATGAACGCACCTACTTATATAGCTGAAATTGCACCCGCAAAAATAAGGGGAACTTTGGTGAGTTATTATCAACTGGCAATTGTAGTCGGGTTTTTTGTGGTATTTATAGTGACTTATATGATCGGAAATCAGGCCACAGAAGCTGAAAATATTCAAACTGGATGGAGATGGATGTTTTGGTCGGAACTTATTCCCAGCTTAGCCTTCATGGTTCTATTGTTTTTTGTGCCTAAAAGTCCGCGGTGGCTTGCCTTGAAAGGTTTAAAATCTAATGCATATAGTGTTTTAACCCGGATTCACGGAGCAGAGATCGCTGAAACTGAAATGCGGGAAATCGAGAAATCCATCCTAAAAGATAAAGCTAAGGTTAAGCTTAATATATTTGCTAAAGGAATATTCTCGATCATTGTGATTGGTACTGTTTTATCTGTTTTACAACAGTTTACCGGAATCAATGCGGTGCTGTATTACGGTGCCGATATTTTTGAAAAAGCCCTTGGTTTTGGCAAAGAAGACGTGTTGCTGCAACAGGTGATGCTCGCTGCAATTAATTTGATCTTTACCTTTGTCGCGATGGCAACAGTAGATAAATTAGGACGCAAACCCCTTCTCTATATAGGTTCGGTTGGGATGTTGATCGGATTTTTGTTGTTGGGAGGCACATTAATGTCAGGAAATGTAGGGGTATTGTCCCTTATTGGAGTTTTATTATTTATTGCATCCTTCGCGATGTCCATGGGACCTGTGGTTTGGGTAATTTTATCGGAGATGTTCCCTAACAATATGAGAAGTGTGGCCATGTCTATTGCAGTAGCAGCACAGTGGGCCGCCAATTATGTGGTTACACAATCTTTCCCTTTAGTTGCAGAAAGTGAAGTAAATAAAAGCGAATACTGGAATGGTTCGTTACCATATTTTATCTTTTCCGTATTTATTCTGGCAATAATTTTCTTTACCTATAAATATATTCCTGAGACTAAAGGAAAATCCCTGGAGGAACTGGAAGATATCTGGGATATTCCGGAAGAAATTAAGGCTAGTAAGGCGTAAAGAGACCAAAACTATGATCCTTGCCAAGGATTCCCGGCTGAAATACAACTGATCTCTTGAAGAAATCCGGGGTTCAAACTGTTGAAGCTGTTGTTCCTAAAAAATACATGAGGCTGCCTGCGGGCGGCCTCTTACTATTAAAATCACATCAATTCAGATTCCGCCTTTGAATAAAGAAACGCTTCATCAATATGGAAGCTTCTTCTTCCAAAACGCCTTTTTTCACCCTTGTTTTTGGGTGAAGCTTTGATCCCATTTTGCTATAACCGCGTTCCGGATCTGTCGCGGCAAATACCAAATTTGATAATTGGCTCCAGTATAATGCTCCGGCACACATCTGGCAGGGTTCCAGAGTGACATACATAGTGCAGCCTTTTAAATATTTCCCACCCAGGTAATTTGCTGCTGCGGTTATGGCCTGCATTTCGGCATGAGCTGTAACATCGTTCAGGAGTTCCGTCAGGTTATGGCCGCGGGCGATTATTTTTTCATCTATCACAACAACAACACCAACTGGGATTTCGCCTTTTTCAAAGGCTTTTTCGGCTTCTTCCAAAGCTTTCCGCATAAAGTAATCGTCGTCAAAAGGAGTGATTTTCATCTGAATTTTTAATTTTCTGAAAGGTATAAATATAGTTGAAATTCGTTAATTAAAAAGTTAGAAACAAAAGTGGAAAGTTAAAATTTTAGTCCTGATTCCAGATTCTTTTCTGGATTTTTCTTTCTGCTCAAAATATTTTTACAGCATCACTGCGTTACTTCGTCACAGCATCACAGCTTCACTTCGTTACTTCGTCACTCCATAACTTTATTGAATTTTAAATTTTGAATTTTTTTTGACAGTTTCAAAATGTATATTTGCTTTCAATGTCTAGAAGGATCCTAAATACTATAAATTCCCCATCAGATCTGCGTCAGCTTCCAAAGGAAAAACTGCCGGAACTGGCCGTCGAACTCCGGAAATTTATCATAGATATCGTTGCGACCAAAGAAGGACATCTGGGCGCCAGCCTTGGGGTGGTAGAACTCACCATCGCCTTGCATTACGCTTTTCATACTCCCGATGATCTCCTGGTTTGGGATGTGGGCCATCAGGCCTACGGCCATAAGATCCTTACCGGCAGAAGAGATGTTTTTCACACCAACAGGCAATTAAACGGCTTAAGCGGATTTCCGAACCGAAGCGAAAGTCCATACGATACTTTTGGGGTAGGACATTCTTCTACCTCAATTTCTGCAGCACTTGGAATGGCGCTCGCTTCAAATTTGAAGGGAAATTTTCAAAGGCAACATATCGCGGTAATTGGAGATGCCTCCATTGCCAGCGGAATGGCTTTTGAAGGACTCAATCACGCCGGGGTTACCAATGCAAACCTGCTGGTGGTTTTAAACGATAACGCTATTGGAATAGATCCCAGTATTGGTGCCTTAAAGCAATATCTCACCAAAGCCAGGGTAGGTTACAAACCTGCGCAGGACAACATCATTGAAGCACTGAATTTTAAATATTTCGGCCCGGTGGATGGACATGATATTGATGGTTTGTTGAAAATTTTTGAAGATTTAAAAAAGATCAGTGGTCCTAAATTTCTGCATGTAATCACCACCAAAGGAAAGGGGCTCAAAAAAGCCGAAGAAAATCAAGTGAAATATCACGCTCCCGGGAAATTTGAGGCAGATACAGGAGAATTGCTGCCTTATAATACCGATGGACAGCCTTTAAAATATCAGGATGTTTTTGGGCTGACCCTTTTGGAACTGGCAGAAAAAAACGAAAAAATTATTGGAATTACTCCCGCAATGCCAACTGGGAGTTCCTTAAATTATATGATGGATGCTTTTCCGGAACGGGCTTTTGACGTTGGAATTGCAGAGCAGCATGCCGTAACCCTTGCAGCCGGAATGGCCACCCAGGGATTTACGGTATTTTGTGCAATCTATTCCACATTTTTGCAAAGGGCGTATGACCAGATTATTCATGATGTGGCCTTGCAAAATTTGCCGGTGATCTTTTGTCTGGACAGAGCAGGACTTGTAGGGGAAGATGGCGCCACGCATCACGGGGTTTTTGATATCGCCTATTTGCGCTGCATTCCCAATCTAATGATCGCTGCCCCGGCAGATGAGGTTGAATTGCGAAATTTACTCTATACCGCACAGTTGGATTTAAAATCCCCACTGGTTATTCGTTATCCCCGGGGAAGGGGAGTTAAATTAAATTGGAAACAGGAATTTAATAAGGTGGAATTTGGGAAAGGTTCACTTCTGAAATCAGGAAGTAAACTTGCTGTTATAAGCATTGGAAGCATCGCTGAGAATGTGCATCTCGCAATTGAAATGGTGCCTGAGGCAGATCAGGTGGCTCATTATGATGCCAAATTTGTCAAGCCACTGGATGAAAAGTTGCTTCATGAAATTTTCAAAAAATACGATAAGATCATAACTATTGAAGATGGTGTGGTTTCCGGCGGATTTGGATCGGCAGTGTCGGAATTTGCTTCAAAACATCAATATCATCCTGAAATTAAGTGCCTGGGAATCCCCGATGTTTTTATTAAACAAGGAACTTTACATCAATTACAAGAAATCGCAAAAATTGACGTTCTTAGTATAAGCCTGTGCATCTCAAACCTTTTGTAACAATTCATTTAACCCAGTAGTCCAACATGTCTGTCTATTTAATTCTTCACCAAAAAATCCTAACTATTTTCTTAATATTGATTGGTTCTACCGTTTTCGCCATGGAATTTCAATCCATACAAATTGATACTACCAAAATTGATACAACCAAGGTTGACATATCCAAAGTTTCCACGATCAAAGTATCTTCAATCAAAATGGATTCGATCCAAATTAATATTGCCAGTAATGATTCAACAAATGTTGATAAAATAAAAACCGATAACCTTGAATCCCATCCAGGAATGATGGTAAGCCAGGAAATTCTAATTCTTTGGTCCCGAAAAAATTCGGTGGGGGTAAATTTTAACGAGGTAGCTTTTGTAAACTGGAATTCCGGGGGAAACAATTCAATTTCAGCATTGTTTTTTGGCAATTTTGAACGAAATTTTAAAAGGAAGTTACTTTCCTGGAAAACTAATGCATCATTACGTTATGGCCTGAATGCTCAAGACGGCAGGGAGTTAAGGAAAACTGAAGATCAAATTATATTCAATACCACTTTTGGATACAGGCGAAATCCCACCTCTAATTTTCGATATTCGGCAAAATTTAATTTCAACACTCAATTTGCTAAGGGGTACAAATACCCTAATATTGAAAAGCCAATCTCTTCCTTTATGGCTCCGGGTTACGTCTTTTTAGGAGTAGGAGCAGAATATACTGATCCTAAGGAGGATTTGGTCATCTATCTTTCCCCTATTACCCAAAAATCGACATTTGTATTAAACCAGACATTGGCAAATGAGGGGATGTTCGGGGTAACTCCGGCTGAACGCGATGATCTGGGGATTATTATTAAAGAGGGTGAGAAATTGCGTACAGAATCCGGGATTTTGTTCACCAGCGGTTTTAAAAAGGAAATTTTCACTAACGTTAATCTGGAAAATGAGTTGAGTTTATATTCTGATTATTTGAATAAATTCGGGAATATAGATGTGGACTGGCAACTCAATTTAAATCTGGTGGTAAACGATTTTATTAAAGCCAAGATAGGCTCACATCTCAGATATGACGATGATGTGAAGGTCAAGGAAGATACCAATGGCGACGGTCAACTTGAAATCCTGGGTCCAAGGGTGCAGTTTAAACAGTTACTGGGGGTTGGAGTTGATTATGCGTTTTAATAAATCTAAAAGGTCTTTAATTCCTTTTAAGTTTCAGTTTGTGCTGACAGGCATTTTACTAATTTTTCCAAGGCTCACAACTTTGGAAAAATTAACCAACTAAATCGGATCTCACAGATTTAAAAATCTATGAGATCTTTCTAAAAATTTACAATTTCAATCCCATATATTTTTCAAAAGATGCCACCGTAATCCCATCAGTTAATGAAGAGGTATAGGAACAAATTTGAAGCAGGGTTTTATAAACCGACTGATCATCTTGAATGACTAATTTCGGCGCTGAGCGTTTTACCAACAAATTGTAATTGGAATCCCCAATTTTAGACGTTTCAGGTAAAAAGGCATGGGTATAAGTATCCAATAAATACGACAGCATTTTATAACCTGCAATTTCCTTACTTATTACTTCTTCGCTCTGGTAAATGCGTTCCACACTTATCTTGATGATGTCTTTAATTTGAGCCTCATAACTGCTTTTGTCGAACAGGGAATCGTGGAACCCGCCGGCCAGAATGAGGTCCTCATTTTTCAGGAACAGATCCACAGCCTCCGTGATCAAAGTGTTGATAGCCAGAGCCCGCAAATAACCAAGTCTGTCTGCAGTATTGGTGAGCGAATGATATTTTGCAGTATTAATGCTGTTTTTAACCAGTTTGATCAGGTATTCCAGGGCGTATTCTTCATCTATTAAGCCCAGGTTAATCCCGTCCTCAAAATCGATGATGGTATAGCAAATATCATCTGCGGCTTCCACCAAAAAGGCGAGAGGATGCCGAGAGTATGCGATATGTTCTCCTTTTCGAACCGGGATAAGGTTCAATTCTGCTGCGATATCTTCAAAAATTGCCTGTTCGCTTTGAAAAATTCCGAATTTTTTATCGCCGATATTTCTTGTGGGTTTATGCGGAAGGGATTCCTTGGGGTATTTTATGAATGCTCCCAAAGTTCCATAGGATAGCCGAAGTCCACCTTCAATTCCCGGACGGTTTTCGGTTAAAATTTTGAACCCGTTTGCATTGCCTTCAAATTTTATAAGATCCTGATATTCTTTATCTGAAAGTTGCTCCCTAAAACGTTTTCCATTGCCAAGGCTGAAATATTCCCCAATCGCCTTTTCCCCGGAATGCCCAAAAGGCGGATTCCCAATGTCGTGTGCCAAAGCTGCCGCTGCCACAATAGCTCCAAAATCATTGATCTGGTGTCCGTGAATGGTTTTTAGGTGCGGGTGTTTTTCAAGGATCTTTTTCCCTGCCAATCTTCCTAAAGATCTTCCCACTACTGAAACCTCCAGGCTGTGGGTGAGCCGGGTATGCACGAAATCGGTTTTGGAGAGCGGAATTACCTGTGTTTTGTCCTGCAGACTTCTGAAGGCCGATGAAAATATGATTCTGTCGTAATCTACCTCGAATCCCAAACGGGTTTCGTCCTGTTCTTTTCGAAGTCGTTTGTTTTTATCTCCAAATCTCTTTAAGGAAAGGAGTTGTTCCCAGTTCATCATATCATTTTTATTTTTTCTCCCGCAGATTTATCTTTTTCTCACAATGTATTTTTGTCGACAATCCTCGCCATCTTCAATTATAT